>NZ_JBFBCE010000009.1:53486-185595 GCF_040689595.1 Streptosporangium sp. NPDC051023
GCCCGCGTGCAACCCCCCGCACCACAACCTCCCGCCGCCCCTTCCGCTTTCCCGTCCCTCGTTCCCGCGTGCGCCCCCGCACCCCGCGAGCCCCCGGGAAACCGGCCTCACCTCTCGTCCGGTCCGGGCGGGTCAAGCAAGGACCCTGGCCAGTACGATCCCGCCGACGATCAGCGCGAGCGCTGCGATACGGCCGATCCCGACCGGGTCCCCGTGCAGCACCACTCCGAGGGTGATGGCGCCGACGGCGCCGATGCCCGTGAAGACGGCGTAGGCGGTGCCGACGGGGAGGCCCTGTTGCATGGCCTTCGACAGCAGCCACACCGCGAGGGACCCCAGCACGAAGCAAATCACCGTGGGCACGGGCCGGGTGAACCCCTCGGTCGGCTTGATGCTCTGCGACCAGGCGATCTCCACCAGCCCGGCCACGACGAGCAGGAGCCAGTTCATCGGGCGGCCAGCTTCCCGGCGAGCTCCCGCGCGGCGGCGTGCGACTCCTCGTGCTTGGTCCGCAAGGCGGCGAGTGCGGGATCGATCAGCGCGTTGACCAGCTCAGTGTGGACGAACGTGACGTCCTCGACGGCGAAGTGCCCGAGGAAGAAGTCACGCAGGTAGCGTTCCTCGTGATCGAAGGGCTCCCTCGGCGTGCCGGGGCCGTAGGACCCGCCCCTGGCGCCCGCGACAACGAACGTCCTGCCCGTCAGCTTCATCCTGGGGAAGGTCACCTGGTCGATCCAGGCCTTCAGCGCGGAAGGGATGGAGTAGTTGTACATCGGCGTGCCGATCAGCACGACGTCGGCGGCCACCAACTCGTCCAACAGCGGCTCCACGATCGCCCAGGCCTCGGCCTGCTCCGGCGTGCGCACCGCCTCGCCGTAGCGGCCGATGTCAGTAATGCCGTTGGCCAGGACGTGGTCGCACAGCTCGGTCCACGCCTGGCCGATGTGCGGGACGGGGTTCGCGGCCAGGTCCCGGTAGGAGTATTCGCCCTCGGGATTCGCGGCGCGCCACGTCGTGGCGTAGATCCCCGACAGGGTGCGAGAGAAGGACTCGCGGCGGGCGCTGGCATCCAGGTGGAGCAGGCGGCTCATGGGTCTCCGATCATCGAAATCAGCCAAGCGGACATGACGTCCACTTAGCCATCATAGCGACAAGCGGACACAGTGTCCAGATAACCGGGTCCGGAGGCGACATCTCCGCATCACAGCGACGGCGAGGCCGGGCGCGGGCATGAAAGCAGACATGAAAAAGGCATGAAAAAAGGCATGAAAAAAGGCGGCCCCGGTGTTCCGGGGCCGCCTGCTGTCTCCTGTCGCCTACGCGGAGCGAACGGCGGCGGGGCGCGGGACGCGGGCGATGCCGGTCAGGCGGTTCTGCTCACGGAGGCTGCGCAGCCGGTCGACCTCCGCGGTCCACTCGGCGCCCTTCGGGGTCGCCTTGCCCTTGCGGCGGCGGATCCGGTCGTCGTAGGCCTTGGGGCCGAACGTAGCCCGCTGAGCCGCCTCCGCCGCGCGCAGCGCTTCGGTCAGCGCCGCGTCGAAGGCCAGCCCTGCGGCCCTGAGGACCTCGGGGGAAGCCGCGGCGGCCTGCGCTCCGCGCAGCGCAGCCTCGGTCTCGCGCGCCTTCTCGAGAAGCTCGGGGAAGCTCTTCCCGACCTCCTGGTCAGCGTGGTGACGAACCTCCGCCTCCCGGCTCACGTTCGGTCGGAAAAACGCCATCGTCTGCCCTCTCTCACCCGTCGCCGGGCACACCCCGGCAGATCACGGCTGTAGCCTACGCCGTCCACCCCCGGATCACCCACTCAGGGATCTCCGGGCTGCGGGATCCATGCGCCCGGATGATCGACTCCTCCGGCGCGGCGCCCTTTACGCAGTAAGGCCGCCGGTGACAGGATCTTCCCATGCCCGCCAAGCGACCGCCCGTCCCGCTCTCCAGGGAGCGCATCATCGAGGCCGCCCTGCACATCGCCGACAGCCAGGGGCTGCGACGGCTGACGATGCGGCGTCTCGGCGACGCGCTCCAGGTGGAGGCGATGGCCATATACCACCATCTGCCGCGCGGTAAGGACGCCCTCATGGACGCCCTCGCCGAACACGTCACCGCCGTCCACGCCGAACCCGCGGGAAGCTGGCAGGACAGCGCACGGGCCTGGTGCCGGGCGAGCCGGGCCGCCCTCAGAGAGCATCCCGGGGTGCTGGCACTGGCGCTCACCAAGCCGCCGAAGGGTCGCGCCGCGATCGCCGTCATGGAGCAAACCGAGCAACTCTCCGACGCGGGGCTCGCGGACGCGGCCCAGGCGGTGCGCGCGCTGCGGGCCTACGTCTTCGGCGCGGTCGCGGTCGAGGTGCAGCAGTCCGGCTGGGCCGAGCCCACGGGAGACGACGACGAACCGTGGCGTCCTCCGTCGAAGGGAGGAGGCTCCGCGGCGGCCGATGCCGACTTCGAACGCGGCCTTAGCGCCCTCCTGGCGGGCCTGAACACAGGCTGAACGGCAAAGAAACTCGCGGCCGATCCTTTTTTACCCGACAGACGGCGTGTCCCCCTTGGCCAGATGTCCGCTTATGAGGCATCCTGTGCTAAAGGTCACACCCCCGAAGGAGCCCTGAAGGACCACCCTGCAGAGTTCGTAAACAGTCCTAACGGGCTATGTCGCGGGATGCGATCCAGATCCACACTTGATCTGCTCGATGTGTGAGCCTCACCCCGTTCGAGGCGCGCACAGCCACATGTCCACACCAGATGCTCGTCGCCCGTCGAACGATGGGAACGGAATCCCATCGGGGACGCGGTACTCACCGGTTGTCCGATGTCGATCCAGCGAGCCGACAAGAGAGATCCGGAGGCACGCCGATGTGCCCGCATCAGCCGTCCTGTCCGTCCGCCGAGGCGCTGGACCGCGAAGCCGCCCGTACGATGGCAGCACACCCCGAGCAGGGATGGAGCCTGCTCTGCAACGGTGTGGTGCTGTTCGAGGACACCGGCGAGCTCCTGCCCGACGGCGCCGTCATCGAGCCGCACCGGCCACTGGCCGGCGTCTCCTGATCATCATTCACTCCGTGGCAGGGCGCATCCTCACGCCGAGCCACAGCGCGACCGCCTCGCCCACCCTGGCGGGATCCTTCTTGAGATCGTGCCCCTCACCAGGCAGCACCACCAGGCGCGAGGCGTCCGCCGCCTCGGGCACCCCGAACGGGTCGCGTCCCCCGCTGACCACCAGCACGTCGACTCCCGCGCCGCGCAGCTCGCCCGCGCGGGACCTGTCCGGCTTACCCGGAGGGTGCAGGGGGAAGGCCAGCGCGACGACCGCCTCCGCCCCCGTGCGCGAAGCCGTACGGCAGGCGACGCGGGCTCCGTTGCTCCGCCCTCCCTGCACCAGCGGCAGCCCGGGCAGATGACGGCGCAGCTCGGCCACCAGCTCCGTCCAGGCCTCGTCCTGTTTGACCGGGGAGCCGGGAGCCCTGGCCCCCCGCATCCTGAAGGGCTGGAGCACCCGGGCGACCACCCCGCCGATCGGTGTCACCGCGTCCCGTACGGCCAGCAGGTCAGGAGCGTCGACTCCCCCGGCCGAACCGTGGGTGAGCACCAGGAGAAAACGCGGATCGACGGCCTCGTCGATCTCCACCCTGGCCTGGCCATGGGTGGTCGTGATCTCGAAGGGCGACGGGGTACTCCGGATGGACACAGATCTAGTCCTAACGGCCGATGCCACAGACCTGCGATGGGCGGACAATCACAACGTGCAGGATCATCAAGATATCCGACAGGACATGCGCGCCACCATCGAGGCCCGGCGTGACCTCGGCCCGGAGTACGAGAGCGCGCTCATCGAGTCGTTCGTCGAACGCCTCGATGCGACGATCGCCGCCCGCGTGCGAGCCGAGATGCAGGGTGCCGGCTACCGCCCCCAGCACCTCAACCAGCCTCCTCCCCCACCGCGCAAGAACGGCAACGGCGCCCTCCCGCTCGCGCTCGGCTCGATGGCCCTCGCCATCCCGCTGACCGCCATCGCGACCGAGAGCGGGACCGTGGGGGTCCTCCTGGCCTGGGGCGGCATCGTGGCGGTCAACTTCGCCCACGCGATCGGCCGCCTGTTCGGCCGCGACTGAGCGACCCGGCGACGGATCCGCGAAGGCCGCGGATCCCCCGGCGACGAACGGCGCAGTCGCGAGGGCGTCAGCCGCCGCGGTTGATCCGGAGCCTGACGCCCTCGGCCAGATCCTCGTCAGCGCTGTCCAGGCCGTAGCGCCACACCCGCTCTGCGTCCTCGTCGCGGCCTCTCAGCGGGAGCGTGCGGGCCAGCAGCTCGATGGCGAGCGCGCCGGTCTCGGCGTCGCCGCCCTCCTCGACCGCCCCGGTGAGCTCGGCGCAGGCCAGTTCGAGATGCGCGATGCCGAGGAGCACCCGCAGCCTCGCCACCTCGGCGACGTCGGGCACGGACAGGGCGTCCATGAGCACTCCCGCCGCCTCGGCCGCCTCCCCCTCGTCGAGCAGGATCTCGGCCAGCCGCTGGGCCGCTCTGGAGGAGATCTCCGGTTCCTCGGTGGCCAGCGCGGCCCTCAGAGCCTTCTCCGCCTCCTCCAGGCCTGTCGCAAGCCTGGCGAGGCCCATGTGGGCCAGCGGGACACAGACGGGGTCCCCCGTGCCCAGGGCGGCCTGCCAGGCGGCCCTGGCCTGGTCGGGAAGGTTCTCCCGTTCGAAGCTCCTGGCGAGCAGGCAGGCGGCCTGCGCAGCGTACTCCGGGTGCCCGGTCGCCAGCGCGGTGCGGGCCGCCGCCCTGGCACCCGCCACGTCTCCGCGCTCCTCAAGCACCACCGCCAGCCCGACCGCCGCCTGGGCCTGATCCGGCTCCGCGGTGTCGGCGGCGAGCTCCGCGAAGATCGTCGCGGCTGCGGCCAGGTCACCGCCCTCGGCCAGCCTCCGCGCGGTGTCCAACGGACGCGTGTCCACCTCTGGCATGCAGGGTCCCTCCGGGTAAGGAATCGCCCCGAGCCTAATGACCCGGGGCCATGTTCGTCTCCCGACATACGAGGTGGATCTTAACGGTGCGAATCAGTCCTCGTAGGCCTCAAGGGGCGGGCAGGAGCACACGAGGTTGCGGTCGCCGTACGCCTGGTCGATGCGGCGGACCGGCGACCAGTACTTGCCCTCGCGCACCGACGGCAGCGGGTAGGCCGCCTCGGTGCGGGAGTACGCGTGCTTCCAGTCGTCGGCGACCAGGCAGGCGGCCGTGTGCGGGGCGTTGCGCAGCGGGTTGTCCGTCCTGTCGTACGCCCCTGAGGCGACCTTCTCGATCTCACCCCTGATCGCGATCATCGCCTCGCAGAACCGGTCGAGCTCGGCCAGGTCCTCGCTCTCGGTCGGCTCGATCATCAGCGTGCCCGCGACGGGGAAGGACATGGTCGGCGCATGGAAGCCGTAGTCGACCAGACGCTTGGCCACGTCGTCGACGGTCACACCGGTCTCCCTGGTGATCTGGCGCAGGTCGATGATGCACTCGTGGGCGACCAGGCCGCCACGGCCGGTGTAGAGGACGGGGTAGTGCGGGGCGAGCCTGCGGGCCAGGTAGTTGGCCGACAGGATGGCCTGTTCGGTGGCCGCCTTGAGGCCGTCGGCGCCCATCATCCTGATGTAGGCCCAGGAGATGGGCAGGATGCCCGCGGAGCCGTACGGTGCGGCCGAGACGGGGCCGACCGGCGAGTCGTCGCGCAGCGGGTGGCCGGGCAGGTAATCGGCAAGGTGGGCGCGGACCGCGACAGGGCCGACGCCGGGGCCGCCGCCACCGTGCGGAATGCAGAAGGTCTTGTGCAGGTTCAGGTGGGACACGTCCGCCCCGAACTCGCCCAGCTTGGCCAGACCGACCAGCGCGTTGAGGTTGGCGCCGTCGACGTAGACCTGGCCACCCGCCTCGTGCACCCGCTCGCAGATCTGGGTGATGGTCTCCTCGTAGACGCCGTGCGTCGACGGGTAGGTCACCATGATCGCGGCGAGATGGTCACGATGCTTGTCGATCTTGACGTTGAGGTCGTCGAGGTCCACGTTGCCGTTGTCGTCGCAGGCGACCACCGCGACGCGCATGCCCGCCATGACCGCACTGGCGGCGTTCGTCCCGTGCGCCGACGACGGGATCAGGCAGACGTCGCGGCCGGAGTCGCCGCGCGCCTTGTGGTAGGCGCGGATCGCCAGCAGACCGGCGAACTCGCCCTGGGAGCCCGCGTTCGGCTGAATGGAGACGGCGTCGTAGCCGGTGACCTCGGCCAGCCAGCCTTCCAGTTCCCCGACCAGCTCCGCGTAGCCGGCGGCCTGGTCCTCGGGGGCGTAAGGGTGCAACCCGGCGAACTCGGGCCAGGTGATCGGCTCCATCTCGGTGGTCGCGTTGAGCTTCATGGTGCAGGAGCCCAGCGGGATCATCGACCGGTCGAGCGCGATGTCCTTGTCCTGGAGTCTGCGCAGATAGCGCAGCATGGCCGTCTCGGACCTGTGGCTGTGGAACACCGGGTGGGTGAGGTAGTCGCCGACGCGCGCCAGGTGGGCGGGCAGCGCGTCGTGGGTGGCCGCGTCCAGGTCGGTCAGGACGGCGCCGCTGACCTCGAAGGCGGCCAGGACCAGCTCCAGGTGGAGCAGTTCGGTCCTCTCGTCGCAGGTGACGCCGACGTGGTCGGCGTCGACCAGACGCAGGTTGACCCCGTTGTCGCGGGCCACGGCGACGATCTGGGCCGCGCGGCCCGGCACCCGGGCGAGCACGGTATCGAAGAAGTCGTCGTGGACGACCTCGACACCGCCGTGGCGCAGGCCCGCGGCGAGCACGACGGCGTGCCGGTGAACGCGCCTGGCGATCCTGCGCAGGCCCTCTGGGCCGTGGTAGACGGCGTACATGCCCGCGATCACCGCGAGCAGCACCTGCGCGGTACAGATGTTGCTGGTCGCCTTCTCCCTGCGAATGTGCTGCTCGCGGGTCTGCAACGCGAGCCGGTAGGCGGGGCGCCCGTCGGCGTCCTGGGAGACGCCAACCAGGCGGCCCGGCATCTGCCGCTGCAGGCCGTCACGGACCGCCATGTAGGCCGCGTGCGGACCGCCGAAGCCCAGCGGGACGCCGAAGCGCTGCGAGGAGCCGATCGCGATGTCGGCGCCGACCTCGCCGGGGGCGGCGAGCAGGGTGAGGGCGAGCAGGTCAGCGGCGGCGATCACCTGGGCGCCACGCGCGTGGGCGGCGTCCGCGACGGCGCGGAAGTCCCTGATCCGGCCGCTGCCGCCCGGGTACTGCACGAGCACGCCGAAGCACTCGGGGAGCTCCGCGGTGAAATCGCTCTCGACCAGCTCGATGCCGAGCGGCTCGGCCCTGGTGCGCAGCACGGCCTTGGTCTGCGGCAGCGCGTCCGCGTCGACCACGAACACGTTCGACGAGGTACGGCCCGCCCTACGGGCCAGCGTCATCGCCTCGGCGGCCGCGGTCGCCTCGTCCAGCAGGGAGGCTCCGGCAACGTCGAGCGCGGTCAGGTCGGAGACGACCGTCTGGAAGTTGATCAGGGCCTCGAGGCGGCCCTGGGAGATCTCCGGCTGGTACGGGGTGTAGGCGGTGTACCAGCCCGGGTTCTCCAGGAGGTTGCGGCGGATGACGGCCGGAGTGATCGTGTCGTGATACCCCAGGCCGATCATCGAGGTGAGCACGGTATTGCGCCCGGCGAGGGCGCGCAGTTCGGCGATGGCCTCGGTCTCACTCGCGGCGGGCGGCAGTTTCAGCCGATCCTTCGCCCTGATGGCCTCGGGAACGGTCACCGCGACCAGGTCGGCGGTCGAGGCGAATCCGACCGCCTCGAGCATGCGGGCCTGGTCGGCGTCGGCAGGCCCGATGTGGCGGGTGGCGAACGGCGGAGGGGTGAGCTCGCTGAGCGGTGACAGGTCGGTCATGGGAAGCCTCCCGAGGCGTTGGAGACCGGCGCTGGGCGCGGGCGTATGCCGGATCTCCCCCTCTGTCATCGCGACCTGAGAGTTTCACCTCCCTGCCGCAGGAGGCTTTCACCGTCGGTGAGGCGCGCCTGGCGAGCGCACCTGCTTTCCAGAGTCGCCTCGTCCATGCGGTACCGGGTGCCTGAGAGATTCCGGGGAGGTTGCTCCTTCGGCGCCCCGATCGCGTCGGGGTCTCTCCCGCGCAGAGTCAGCAGCACACCAACCTTACCCGGTGCGGCGAGCCCTACGACGGCGGGCCAGCTCATCCGCGTGGTGATCGCCTAAAGGGCCCTGGTCCGACTCCGCACGCTCTCCGGGAAGGTCTGCTAGAGAGCCCTCCACCTCCTGCCAGACCCGGCCGAGCGCGATGCCGAAGACACCCTGACCCCCCTGAAGCAGGTCGATGACCTCGTCGGGCGAGGTGCACTCGTAGACGCTCACCCCGTCGCTCATGAGGGTGATCTGGGCGAGGTCGTTGACCCCGCGGTCGCGCAGGTGCTGGACCGCGATGCGGATCTGCTGGAGGGACACGCCCGTGTCGAGCAGCCGCTTGACGACCTTGAGCACCAGGATGTCGCGGAAGCCGTACAGCCGCTGGGAACCCGACCCGTGGGCGGCTCTCACCGTCGGCTCGACCAGGCCGGTGCGCGCCCAGTAGTCCAGTTGCCGATAGGTGATGTCGGCCGCGGCACAGGCCGTGGGGCCGCGGTATCCGATGTCGGCGGGCAGTTTCACCGGTTGCCCATCAAACAGCAGACCCTCTTCACCCGCGCGCTGACGTGCCGACTGGCGTCGTTCCGGGTCATCCTGGTCGGCGTTTCTACCCTCGCCGCTGCTGACCGCCACGCGGACCTCCGGCTTTCTCTCATCCCGTGGCCTGATCTGGGGGTTTGCGCACGGCCACGGGTTTCACTTGCACCGTAGGACCGGGACCAAGATCAGTCAACGACCCCACTCGGCGCGTCGTGAAGCGTAAATGCACCGAAATTCCTACCCTGCGCGACCGAAGTCCTCGGGTGTGATCGTGTCAAGGAACTCCCTGAACTTCTCCACCTCGTCCTCCTGGTCATCGGGAATGATCACCCCTGCCTCCCTGACGACCTCCTCACTGGCGAAGATGCGGGCGCCCGTACGCAGTGCCAGGGCTATGGAGTCGGAGGGACGGGCGCTCACCTCGACCCCGTTGGAGAAAACGAGATCGGCAAAGAAGATCCCGTCACGGAGTGCGACGATGTTCACGGTGCTCAGCCGAACGCCGAGCGCGTCGAGCACGTCGCGGAAGAGGTCATGGGTGAGTGGCCGGGGCGGCGGCTCTTCGGCCTGGGCCATGGCGATGGCCGTCGCCTCTGTCATGCCGATCCAGATCGGCAGGTAACGCTCCCCATGTGCCTCCTTCAGCAGGACAATAGGCTGGTTTGAGGGCATCTCAACCCGAACGCCCACGACCTCCATCTGCAACACGGGCTGCTCCGTCTTCGCTGGATTACGACCGGTTTGTTCAACGTAACACTCGTGAGGGCACGAGTGCCTGGTCAGGTTCTCACCGGCCCAAGACCCCACGCACGGCGGAACGCAGGAGTGAAGCATGCAATTCCAGTAGAAGACCGGAAATCTCCCTGGCGGTCTCATCCGCCCGGTCGATCGCACCGGGTCCCCTGCGGCGCAGCAACGGCGCGACGGCCTGCTCGACGAGGCCCGCCTCCCGCTCGGCCGCGGCCTTGACGACCCTCAGGTGGCGCGCTCTCAGCCCGAAGGCGGCCAGAGCCCCGACGCTGCGGGCCACGGCCAGCGCCTCGGCGTCGTAGTAACGGGCGACGGCGGCCAGCAGGCCGAAATCCTCGAGCTCGGCGAGGGTCTCCTCGTCGAGCTCGGCGGCGGTGAGCAGTTCCTCGCGGGTGAGGCGGACCTCGGGGGGCGCCTCGTCGGGGATGGCGCGCGGACGGGCGACGGGGCGCTCCTCGCGGGCCGCCGCCTCGAGCCGATCCTTGATCACACGCAGCGGCAGGTAGCGGTCACGCTGCTCGCTGAGGATGTAGCGCAACCGCTCGACGTCGGCGTAGCTGAACTTCCGGTAGCCGGAAGGGCTGCGCTCCGGCTCGATCAGCCCCTCGCCCTCCAGGAAACGGATCTTGGAGATGCTGACGTCGGGGAACTCACCCTGCAGGAGGGTGAGCACCTCCCCGATGCTCATGTGCGAACGAGCCGCCTGGGAGCTCATCATCCTCCAGCGGCGCCACGGGTGAGGAAGACCAGCCGGAACTTACCGATCTGCACCTCGTCGCCGCCGTAGAGCGGAACCTCCTCGATACGCTCGCGGTTGACGTAGGTGCCGTTGAGGCTGCCGACGTCGCGAACGGTGAACACCCCGCCACCGCGCCGGTAGAACTCGACGTGGCGGCGCGAGACGGTGATGTCGTCGAGGAAGATGTCGCTCTCGGGATGGCGGCCCACGGTGGTCAGGTCGCTGTCCAGCAGAAAACGGCTACCCGCGTTCGGACCACGCATGGCGACGAGCAGGGCGGTGCCCGGGGGCAATTGCTCGACGGCCTGCCGTTCGGCGAGAAGCGTCTCTCCAGTCTCCGCCTCGTAGGCCTCGATCCCGGACAGGGAGATCGTCGAAGTGCTGTCTCCCGGGGTATCGGACCTGCTCAGCGGCGACCCGCATCGTGAACAGAAACGGGCATCCTCAGGGTTGGCATGACCGCACTGCGTGCAGTAGACGCTCGGCATCGATCGGCTCGGCCTCCTACCGCGAAGACGCGGCAACGGTACTCAGTGATGCGCGCCTCGCTTCATCGCTTCTCAAGTATTTGCTCAGACTGCGAATGCCGCAACATACACCGAGGAGACAGAAAGATCAAGTCCGACGCTCGACCGCGGGTTCGGTCGGTGACAAAGCTACCGTCGGGCGGCGCCCCGGTCCATGCCGCCGCGCTGGGTTTTCGCACTCGCTCCGCCATGGCGGCGGATCACGCGGCCCGCCCCGGTCCGCCCCTCAGCTGGCCGCCGCGTCCTCGACGACCCTGGCCCAGTGTTCCAGCAGGCTCTGCGCCGAGTCGACGTCCCCGGCCTCGGCCCACAGGTGGGTGACGGCCTCGGCCGGGTCCGGCAGCACCAGCGCCCAGCTGCCGTCATCCGCCACGACACGCACCCCGTCCGTGGTGTCTATGCGGTAGAGCTCGGCGGCCTCGATGACCGAGCGCATCACCACGCCCTTGGCCGCCCACGGAGTCGGGACCGTACGGCGCAGCAGCTTGGCCTCGGGGATCCTGGCGTCGATCTGGCTAAGCGACAGGCGGGTCCTGGCGACCAGGCCGAGCAGGCGCAGGAACACCGCCAGGCCGTCCACGGTCGGGCCGAACTCGGGCACCACGAAGCCGCCGCGCCCGTCGGCGGCGAAGATCATGCCATGTCCCCTGGCCGAGGCGGTCAGCGCGTCGAGCGCGGTCGAGGTCCACTCGACCTGCACCCCGTGGAAGCGGGAGACCTGCTCGGCCACCCGGGTCGTGGTGACCGGCAGCGCGACCCTGCCGCCGCGCCGTTCGGCCGCGACCAGGTCGAGCACCACCAGCAGAGCGCGTTCCTCGCTAATCAGCTGGCCCATCTCATCGACGAGCGCGACCCGCTCCCCCACGGGGTCGAACCGTACGCCGAAGGCCGCCCGCGAGGAGCTGACGAGCTCAGAGAGGCGTTGCAGGGCCCGACGGCGCTCGGCGAGGGTCTCGGTCGGCGAGGCGTCGTCCAGGCGGTTGTTGACGGTGAGCACCTCGACACCGACCCTGCCGAGGAGGCTGGGCAGGACCAGCGAGGAGGTGCCGCCCGCGCAGTCGACCACGACCTTCATGTCGGCGTCGCGGACCCCGGTGATGTCCACGCAGCGCAGCAACTCGTGGGTGTAGCCCTCAACCGCCCTCGCGGGGAAGCTGAGCTCGGCGATCTCTCCGGGGAAGGCACGGCGGAACTCCTGGCGGGAGAAGACCCGCTCCAGCTTCCGCTGTGCCCCCTGGGAGAGGTCGGCGCCGTGCTCGTCCATGAAGACGATGTCCACGCTCTGCGGATCACCCGGGGTGGTACGCAGTGCGATCCCGCCGACGGCGCTCTCCCTGGCGGTGTGGAAGCGCGAGACCGGCAGCGGGGCGGCCTCCAGGTCGAGTACGTTGATCGCGCTGGCGTTCAGCGCGCTGATCACGGCCCGCTTCAGCGCCCTGGCGGCACGGGAGGAGTCCCGCGAGGTGATGACCGAGGCGCCCTTCTTCAGGGTGGTCGCGTACGCGCTGGCGAGCCGTACGCACAGTTCAGGGGTGATCTCCACGTTGACGAGGCCGGAGACCCCGCGCGGGCCGAACAGGTTGCGCTGGCCCCTCGGCTCCCAGATGACGCTGGTGTTGACGACCGCGCCCGCCTCGATGGTCTTGAACGGGTAGACCTTGACTCCGGAGGAGACATAGGCCTCGGCCTCGATGATGCACTCGTCGCCGACGACGGCGCCCTCCTCGATCCTCACCCCGGTCATCAGATCGGTGTTCTTGCCAATGACGCAGCCGCGCAGATGGGCGCTCGGCCCGACATAGACGTTGTCGTGGATGACGGCACGGTGCAGGAAGGCCCCCTCGCGTACCACCACGTTGCTGCCCAGCACGGTGTACTCGCGCAACTCGGCCCCTGCCTCGACCTTGGCGTAGTCGCCGATGTAGAGGGGGCCCTTGAGCACGGCGTCCGCATCGACGGAGGCGCCCTCCGCCACCCAGACGCCCGGTGAGACCTCGAAGGCGTCCGTGTCCACCCTGACCCGCGCCGACAGCACGTCGGCCTGCGCCTTGAGGTAGCTCTCGTGGGTGCCGACGTCCTCCCAGTAGCCGTCGGCAATGTAGCCGTACAGCGGGGCGCCCTGCGCCAGCAGCCGGGGGAAGACGTCCGCGGACCAGTCGACGGACTCGCCCGCCGCGATCTCGTCGAGGACCTCCGGCTCCATCACGTAGATGCCCGTGTTGACGGTGTCGGAGAAGACCTGCCCCCAGGTGGGCTTCTCCAGGAAGCGCTCGACCCTGCCGTGGTCGTCGACGATGACGATGCCGAACTCCAGCGGATTGGGGACGCGCTTCAGCCCGATGGTGACCAGCGCGCCGTTCTCGCGATGGAAACGGATCATGTCGGTGAGGTCGATGTCGGTGAGCGCGTCGCCGGAGATGACCAGGAAACGGTCGTCCCTGAGCTTGTCGGCGGCGTTCTTCACGCTGCCCGCGGTACCGAGCGGGGTGTCCTCGGTGGCGTAGTACAGGCTCATGCCGAGCTCGTCACCGTCGCCGAAGTAGTTGCGGACCAGTGCCGCCAGGAACTGCACGGTCACCACGGTCTCGGTGAACCCGTGCCGCTTCAGCAGGCGCAGCACGTGCTCCATGATCGGCCGGTTGATCACAGGTAGCAGTGGTTTGGGCTGGTTCGCGGTCATCGGCCGAAGCCGTGTTCCTTCCCCGCCCGCCATCACGACGGCCTTCACAAATCACCTCTTAAGGCGTCCAGCTCCTCGTATGAGCTGACGCACCTGTACCCAATACAGAACCCCTGACCACCAGTACAGGCCGGTGCCCCAGATCGCGAGCGACCACCCGACGATCCGGGCGGGCCCGGCGTACCAGGAGTCGTGGTGGGCGAGGAAGAGGAGGGGGAAGGCGTAGAGCAGGTTGGCGGTCGCGGCCTTGCCGAGGAAGTGCACGGGCAGGGCGGGGCCGTACCCGAGACGGCGCAGGATGAGCGGGATGCCCAGCAGCATGACGTCCCTCAGCGGGATCGCCAGGGCCAGCCACCAGGGGATGATCTCACGCATGGCCAGGCCGAACAGGGTGGCCAGAATGTAGAGTCGGTCGGCCAGCGGATCGAGGAGGCGGCCGAGCCTGCTGGTCTGGTTCCAGGCGCGGGCGATCTTGCCATCGAGCCAGTCGGAGAAGCCCGCCAGCATCAGCAGCGCGATGGCCCAGCCGTCGGCCTTCGGCCCCAGCACCAGCCACAGGAAGACCGGAACGCCGAGGAGTCTGGCCAGGCTCAGCGCGTTGGGGACCGTCAAGATGCGGTCTTCGGCTCCAGATGCTTCCGGGTTCACCCGAATGTCTCCCCTCCCGTGCTTGATGCCGACCCTACTGCGTCCGGTCACGACATCCGCAGGTGACGGGAGCGCGGGCGGCGCGGGCCGGTGAGGGACGCCGGGCGAACGGAGGAGGGAGCGGAGAGGGTCGCGCCCTCTCCACTCCCCCGGGAGAACACGGCCGGTCAGCGTCCCCGCGCGAGACCGGCCTCAGGATGGGCGGAACCGCTTAGTGCGCGGCCCCGACGGCGGTCAGCGAGCGGTCGCGCCGCCAGAGGCGGTCGAGGGCCAGCGCCCCTCCACCGCTGAACCCGATGGCCAGGCAGACGGCGAACAGGACGAGGACGTACTCGAATCCTCCCTGCTGGGAGAAGAAACCCTTGCCCGCGTGAACGAAGAAGTAGGCGCCGATCATGTCGAGGGCGAGGATGACGCCCACGACGGGAAGCCCCGCGCCGAGAATGAGGGCGGCGCCGCCGAGGACCTCGCTGAAGGCCACGACGGGGGCCGCCAGGGAGGGCAGGGGGATGCCAAGGTGGGTGAACCCGGTCGCGACCGCGCCGAGCCCCTCGCCGAGGACCTTCTGCAGCCCGTGAGCGATGAACACGACACCGATGACCACCCGCATGAAAAGAAGGGTGTAGGGCCCGATTCTCTCCAGTCTCTCCAGCATGACGTTTCTCCTGTTGCGATGTAGTTCTCTGGTGAACCGGCACCCACAGGTCGACATTTGATTGAAAGTTGAACCATTTGGGGACGCTAAAGCGGGGGGTCACCGCTTCATCGAAAAGGGGGGCCGGAACTGTGCAGTTGGCGCACTGAGCACTTCGCTCTTCATCGAGCGTGCGACCAAGGACGGCGGGCGACGGACCCGGCCACGGATGTTCCTTGACCCACATAGCATCCAACTATTCGCAACAGCCGCTGTCAACGGCCCTCGCGCGGGAACGGCCCTGGCGGCACGACAAAGGCCCGGCGCGCACGGTGAGGCTCGCTCACCGTGCACCCCGGGCCTTTGCGCGTCTCCCTGGAACGGACGACACCCCCCGGGTGAGGAGGGAGATCGGCCCCCACCAGGGCGCCGCCCCGTGTCGCGCTCAGGAGCCGCGGACCCCGGCGCGGGACGACCAGGCCCAGACGAGCACGGCCACGGTCAGCCCGAACAGCGTGAGCCCGCTGGGCACGTGTGTGCCGAGCAGGTTCCAGGTGAAGTGCTGCCCCATGCCGATCAGGAGCAGGCCGGCACTGGCCAGCGCGGGCCATCCCGCGCCCCTGCCCGGCCGCCAGAGCAGCACGGCCGCGACGACCTGCAGCAGCGCGATCAGGTGCACCACCATCCCGACCATGACGTGGGTTTCGGCCAGACCGGCTCCGCCCCGTACGGCCTGGCCCGCGAAGGACGCCGCGACGATCAGGCCTACCGCCTGGGCGGTCACCAGGACGCGCAGGCCGTACAGCAGGCCCACGGAGACGGAGCGTCCCGGCGCCGGAACCGGCCGGACGATGCCCTCCTGCATGAGATGTTTCCTTCCAGCATTGACTGTTCAGGGACACATCGTGGCCGCGCGGGCGCGCCGGGTCGTCAGCCTCAGGGGTTACCCGTCGATCCGCCGTGCGGCGGATTCGACGTGCTCAGAAAAGCGCACCGGAATGAGAATCTGTGCGCGGGCACCCGCACCCCTCCTCCTGAGGTAGGTCAATGCCGCTGGGCTCTCATCCTCCCGACGGAAGGAAAATCAACCGGATTACGGGGTCATGCCGCCCGGTTCAGCCTCTACCCTTCACAACATGACCAAAGACACCACGCTCTTTCTGGGGCAGTGGCTACGCTCCCCGGGAACCGTTGGGGCGGTGGCGCCGAGCTCGCAGCGGCTCGCCGAGATGGTGACCACCCCGGTCCCCCAGCGGGGCGATCCCGTGATCGTCGAGCTCGGTCCCGGCACGGGAGCGTTCACCGCGGAGATCCAGCGGCGGCTGAACGGCAGGGGGCACCACCTGGCCGTCGAGATCAACCCGGCCCTGGCCTCGTTCCTGTCGGCCCGGCACCCGAAGGTGGACGTCGTGGTCGACGACGCCGCGCGGCTGCCCGAGCTGCTGCGGGAGCGCGACCTCGGCAACGCGGACGTCATCGTGAGCGGGCTGCCCTGGGCGGCGTTCTCCGCGGACACGCAGACGCGCCTGCTGGACGCCGTCGTCGCGGTCATGAGCCCCCACTCGGCCTTCACCACCTTCGCCTACAGCTTCGCCAAGCGCATGCGGCCCGCGCAGCGCTTCCGGCAGCGCCTGCACGACACCTTCGAGGAGGTCGTCGTCGGCAGGACAGTCTGGGGCAACCTCCCACCGGCCTTCGTCTACTACGCACGCAGGCCGCGCGTCCTCGGCACCACCGGCCCGGGCGCCTGAGCGTGGGCGCGGCGGCGCCCCGGGGCTGGAGATCGAACCGAACTTCGTTCTACGATGACGGCCGCGACCGGAACGGAGTTGATCACGGTGGACTTCACGCTTCCCGAGAGCGCGCTCGCCGTCCAGCGCGGCGTCGCCGGGATCTGCTCGCGCTACGACCTGGACTACTGGGAGCGTTGTGAGGCCGACAAGCGCTGGCCCGAGGAGATCTGGGCTGAGCTGGCCGAGGGTGGCTGGCTCGGCCTGGCTGTTCCCGAGGAGTACGGCGGGGGCGGTCAGGGATTGCTCGAGCTGGCCGTCGCGACCGAGACCCTGTCGGCCTCCGGCTCCGCCGGAGGGTCGGCGTTCACCTACGTCCTCACCCCGGGCTTCGGCGCGCTGACTCTGGCCAGGCATGGCAACCTGCGGCAGCGCGAGGAGCTGCTGCCGGGACTGGCCCGCGGCGAGCTGGAGACCTGCTTCGCCCTCACCGAGCCGGACGCCGGGTCGAACGCCCTGGGCATCTCCACCTTCGCTCGCCGCGACGGGGACGGGTTCGTCGTCAACGGCCAGAAAATCTGGATCACCGGGGTACAGCGCGCGACCTGGATGCTGCTGGTCACCAGGACCGTTCCCGCCGCCGAGGCCAGGCCCCGCACGAGCGGCATGACGGTCCTGCTGGTGAACGTCCCCGAGGCGGTCGCCGCGGGCACGCTCTCCTTCCGGCCGATCCAGAAGATGGGCGCCAACACGACGCCGTCCAACATGGTCTTCATCGACGACCTGCGGGTGCCGTCTGCGAATGTGGTCGGTGAGGTGGACCAGGGCGCGCTCGTGCTGTGGGACATCCTCAACCCGGAGCGCGTCCTGCTGGCCGCCTCGGCCCTCGGCGCGGCCGAAGTCGCCCTGAGGGTAGCCGTGCGCTACGCCGGAGAACGCGAGGTCTTCGGCCGCCCGATCGGCGCCAACCAGGCGATAGCCTTCCCGCTCGCCCAGGTCAAGGCGAAGATCGAGCTGGCCAGGCTGATGCTCTACAAGGCCGCCTGGCTGTTCGACAACCGGCGGCCGTGTGGGACGGAGGCCAACATCGCCAAGCTGACCGCCTCGCAGGCGGCCTGGGAGGCGGCCGACCACGCCTTCCAGACCCACGGCGGCATGGCCTGCTCGCTGGAGTATCCGGTCGCCAGGCTGCTGGCCGACGCCCGCATCGGCCGGGTCGCCCCGGTCACCGAGGAACTCCTGCTCAACTACCTCGCAACCCAGGTTCTGGGGCTTCCCAGAAGCTTCTGACCCGGTCGCGGCCTCACATCGGCCCACCGGTCACCTCACCGGAAGGCCTCGCCGAACCTCCCCGCCGCATATCCGCGCGCCTCCTGCGCCTGGTCGAAGAAGCCGGGCAAGCCGAAGAAGCCGTGAATGGCGCCGTCGTAGCGCCTGAGCTCGACGGGGACGCCCGCCGCCGCGAGCTGGGCGGCGTACGCCTCGGCCTCGTCGCGGAGCGGGTCGTACTCTGCTGTGATCACCGTGGCCGGGGGCAGCCCCGCCTTGTCGGCGAGGCGGACCGGCGCGAGCGCAGGGTCGGCCGGGTCTCCGCCGTACTGCTCAACGAACCACGCCATCTCGTCGGCGCCGAGCCCGAACCCCGCCGCGCACACCCGGTAGCTGGGGGTGTCCATCGCCACGTCGAGCACCGGGTAGATCAGCATCTGGTGGACCAGGCGCAGCCCGGCGTCCCTGGCCCGCCAAGCCGCGACCGCGGCAAGGTTGCCCCCTGCGCTGTCGCCGCAGACGGCGATCCGCGCCGGGTCGGCGCCATAGGCCCCGGGACGGGCGAAGACGTCCTCGACGACGGCCGTCGCGTCGTCGGCCGCCGCGGGGAAAGGATGCTCGGGGGCGAGCCGGTAGTCCACGGAGACCACGACCGCCTCGTTGCGCGCGGCCAGGTCACGGCCGAGCGCGTCGTTGCGGCCGACGCTGCCGAACACCCAGCCGCCGCCGTGGAAGTAGACGATCACGGGGAGAGGGCGGTCGCCCTCCCGCGGCCGGTAGACCCGGACCGGCACCCCGGCCACGACCTCGTCCCTGACGACCGGCAGCAGCGCCTTCGGTCCCCGCTGCTCGGCGAAACCGTCCACACTCCGCATCCGGACGATCGTCTCGGGGGTGAGCGAGGAGAGCGGGGTCCCAAGGTCCGTCGGGAACAGCTTCAGGTAGGCCTCGGCCTGGGGATGCAGTGGCATGAGGGCACCATAACCCGTCTCCTTCTCCCGCTTCCCCGGCGTCCGGCCGCGCCCGCGCCGGTCAGCGCCCAGCCGCCTCGACCAGCGCCTCGGCCAGCCGGTTGCCGTCGCCGCGCTCGGGGTGCCACTGGACACCGACCCCGAAGGGATGCCCTTGAAGCTCGACGCCCTCGACGATCTGGTCGTCGGCCCATGCGACGGCGAGCAGGCCGGTGCCGAGCCGCTTGACGGCCTGGTGGTGCGGCGCGGTCACCTCGATGTGGTCTCCGACCGCCTTGCCCAGCCTGCTCGACACGCTGATCTGGACGAGATGCGTACGGCCGGCGGCGGAGTGGCGGTCGTGACCGACCTCATCGGGCAGCCACGGGATGAGGGAGCCGCCCTGAGCGACGTTGAGGACGTGCATGCCCCTGGCGACGGCGAGCAGCGGCAGGCCCTCCTGGACGGCGGCGCGGGCCAGGGCGAGCTCGAAGCGGTCACGGTGGGGCTGGGGCTCGTCGACCCGCTCCTCGCGGGCCGCGCCGTACAGGGCAGGGTCGAGCTCGCAGCCGCCCGCGAGGATCAGTCCGGACAGGGTCCGCACGTAGTCGCCGATCCCGCCCAGGTTCATGGGCGGGATCAGCACGGGGATCCCGCCCGCCTTCTCGACCGCGCGCGCGTACGAGGGGGGCGACAGGACGGCTTCGCGGACCCAGTTTCCCCAGCGGGCGGCCTCGAGGTAGGCGGTGATACCGATCAAGGGTCGGGGCATGTGATCTCCAAGGGGGCCATGCGGACGGCGGCGTCCCCGTTTCGGGTGGCACCCATCCCGTCTCCAGTAGCCCCCCTATCATGGCGCACACCATTTCGGTCATGTCACGCATCTGGTGGTATCAGTGTCGTCTCGCCTGGCGCCCCCCACCGCCACGGGACGGGGAGGGCCGGGCACCGGATCCCCGATGAGGAACATGACAAAGTTCCATAGAACGGGTAAATCGTAGACTTCGGATAAATGTGATTCTTATTCACTTGTTACCATCCGCCCTCATGGCTTGGTCACTCAAAATAGCCCCGCCATTACGGATAGTTTGAATTCCCACCATATTACCGAGAACCCATTGTGACCCCCACAAGGTGATGGAAGACTCAAATTCGAGCGCTCTGGTGCGCCGGGGCCGCAGAACGCTCATCACCCGGAGCCGTCAGGAGGTAGATCTGCGTGATCGGACTTTTGATCCGGTCAATTAGGGTGGGTTCTGTACATGTCTTTGAATCCGCGTCTCGTGAAGGAAAGCTTCGCCGTCATCGAACCCGTCGCGGACAAGGCCGCCGCGTACTTCTACGGGCGCCTGTTCGCCGAGAGCCCGCACCTGCGGGCGATGTTCCCTCCGGCGATGGACGTCCAGCGCGATCGCCTGTTCAGCGCGCTGACCAGGATCGTGTGGAGCCTCGACAGTCCGGACAGCCTGTCGTCGTTCCTCGGCCAGCTCGGCCGCGACCACCGCAAGTACGGAGTGCTCGCCGAGCACTACACCACCGTCGGCAACGCGCTGCTGGCCACGGTACGGCGCTTCGCCGCCGAGGTGTGGACCGCCGAGATGGAGGCCGCGTGGCTGGCCGCGTACACCGCCGCCGCGAACATCATGATCGGTTCCGCCGACTCCGACTCCGGGGCCTCCCCCGCCTGGTGGCTGGCGGAGGTGATCGACCACGAGCTCCGCACCCCGGACATCGCGGTGATCACGCTGCGGCCCGGCGAGCGGCTGCCGTACCTGCCGGGCCAGTACGTCAACGTGCAGACCGCGCGCTGGCCCCGGGTGTGGCGCCCGTTCTCCATCGCCAACGCGCCGAGGGAGGACAACACCGTCCGCCTGCACGTCAGGGCGGTCCCCGGCGGCTGGGTCTCCACCACGCTGGTCGAGCACACCAGGATCGGGGACACGCTGATGCTCGGCCCCCCGGTCGGCACGATGACCCCGGTCGCCTCGGGACGCGACATCCTGTGCGTCGCGGGGGGCACCGGGCTCGCGCCGCTGAAGGCCATCGTGGAGCACGTGATCGAGTCGGGCGGCAGGCCCCGCGTTCACCTGCTGTGCGGCGCACGCACCGCACGCGAGCTCTACGATCTGCCCGACCTGGTCAGAATGCAGTCACGCTCCCCCTGGCTGAAAGTGGTGCCCGTGGTCTCCGACGAGCCCGGTTACGGCGGCGCCCGGGGGCGGGTGCCCGAGGTCGTGGAGCGCTTCCACTCGTGGGCGAACCACGAGGTCTACATCTGCGGCCCGGCCGCCATGGTCGACGAGACGGTCCGCAGGCTCCAGCGGAACGGCATGCCGCCCGCCGACATTCACTGGGATCTCTCCCATGGAGAACACTGATCGACATTCGGGACCAACCATCCGATCCATCGCTCGATTCGCCGAGCGCGGGACGGGACAGGTCGCGACATGACAGCATGAGGCCGCATCCGGAGGGAGAGTGATGACCAGGCCCGTCACGCTCGTGACGTTCGTACTCCCCTCAGCCCTGGGGCGCTGGGCGGGCGACATGGTCGAGATCCGCGTCTTCGCGGTCGCCGACCGCAACGACGGTCATCCCACGCTGGGCGCCGCCCTCGACACGCTCTGCCGTACGCACCCGTCGCTCGAACGGCGGATCCGCGACGACTACGGACGTGTCCGGCGCCACATCAGCATGTTCGTCTGCGGCGAGAACGCCAGAGGACTCGGCGGCCTTGACTGCGCGCTGCCGCCGGGTGCCGAGGTCCACATCCTGCCCGCCCTGACCCGGGTGTGCTGACCGCGCGGGCCGCCGTGACCCCTCCGGCACGGCCCGCGAGACGCCGCGTCGCCCCGGCCCGTCAGGCACCCGTGCCTGACGACAGGGCGGACGGGCCCCAGAGGGCCTCCGCGATGCCCGCGACGTTCTGGTACTCGCGCCAGTGCGCCACCCTGCCTCCGCGCGCCCGGAGAACCCCGATGAAGGGAAGGGCCGCGCGGTGCCCGGTGGCGGTGGACGTCCCCGTGATCTCGTACTCGACGACGATCACCTCGGGGTCGGCGGTCTCGTGGACGACCAGCTCCCGGATCTCGTCGAGCCGCGCGGGGAGGGCCGCTCTGCGCGGGGTGGTGAAGGCCAGGACCTCCTCGCGTCCCTCGATGCGCCGAGGGCCGCCCGGGGCGGCGAAGGGCATCTCGAGCACGACGTCCTCCGTGAGGAGGTCCCCCTCCGCCTCCGTGACGTCGGCGACGCCCAGCCAGTGCCGCCGCATGCGCTCGAAGAGCTCGCGGGGGCCGGGAACGTCCGTGGATCCGGACATGGCGGATCTCCTTCCATGACGGGCAGATAAGATGAGTCTCAACTCACTTTCAGCATGGTGAGTCGAGGCTCACTTTGTCAACGGCGGAAGGGACCTGCGGAATGACCGGACCGAAGCCGCCCGAGGGCGGCGCGAACCCCCAGGGCGCCACCAGGGGACTGCGCGCCGACGCCCGCCGCAACCGGGCCAGGATCCTCGCGGCCGCGGAGGAGGTCTTCGCGGAGAAGGGGCCTTCGGCGTCGACCGAGGAGGTCGCCGCCCGCGCGGGGCTGGCGATCGGCACCGTCTTCAAGCACTTCCCCACCAAGCAGGACCTGCTGGGGGCCATCATGAAAGACCTCCTGGCCCGGCTCTCCGAGGAGGTCGACGCGCTCGCGAGCGACGGCGACCCGGCGACGGCGCTGTTCACCTTCGTCTCACAGACGGTCGAGCAGGCCGCCAGGAAGAAGACCGTCATCGGCCTCCTGACCGAGTCGGGCGTCGACGTGCGGGTCGCCGACGCGGTACGGCTCCTGCACGAGGGGATCGAGGGGCTCCTGTCCCGCGCCCAGCAGGCCGGCGCGGTTCGCGGGGACGCCCGCCCCGACGAGGTGCTCGCCCTGCTCACCGCCGCGTGTCAGGGCGCGCTGCACGCGGGATGGGACCCCGACCTTCAGCACCGCACTCTGGCCATCGTCTTCGACGGCCTGCGCCCGCGGTGAGCCCGGGGCCCGGACGGCCTGCCGGACGACCCCGCCGCCGGCGGACCCGGCCTCCTTCACCCCGGAACCGGCCGCCCGCCGGAGATCCCCGGTCAGGGCACGCGAGGTCGGAGAGCCCGCTACGTGCCGGAAACCACCGGTCGGCGAGATCTTTGCATCCCCGCGACCACACAGAGAGATCGATCGAATACACACCGTGTTAGCTTCTGAACTGCTTGATCCACTTCCGGCGGGGAGGTCGCCTCCCGCGTCCTCCGCGCCACCGAGTCCTTGGAACCACTTATGCGTAGATCACTGTTCGTAACGGCCGCGGCCGTCGCCCTCATCGCGGCTCTCGCACCACCGGCCGGCGCCGTCGACACCATCACCACCTTCACGATCAGCGGCGGCGCCCTGGCGATCACCGCGCCCGCGAGCGCGAACCTGGGCAGCGCGACCTCGGGCGCGACGAGCGTCTCCGGTCAGCTCGGCACCGTCACGGTCACCGACACACGCGCCGCGCTGGTGGCGGCGTGGACCGCGAGCGCCAGCTCGTCCGCCTTCACCACCGGAGGGGGCAGCGCCGCCGAGACGATCGCCGCCTCAAGCATCACCTACTCCCCGGGACTGGCCACCGCCACAACCGGGCTCGGGGTGTTCACGCCGGGAGCCGCCGGTGTCCTGGGCGCCTCGCGCACCGCCTTCACCCTCGCCGCTGGGACGGGAAACAACACCGCGACCTGGAACCCGACGATCAGCGTGGCCCTGTCCGCCTCGGCCGTCGCCGGCACCTACACCGGCACCATCACCCATTCGGTGGCCTAGCCGGATGCGGCGATAACCGTGCTCCGTCGTCTCATCGCCCCGGTCCTGCTGGCCGGGGCACTCGCCCCCGCCAGCGGCCTCCTGGAGGCCCCCGCGACGGCCCAGGACAGCCCCGCGACCCAGGACAGCCCCGCGCCGGGCAGCCTCGGCATCCGGCTGGTCGACGCGCCGATCAGCAGCCGGGCCGATCCCCGAGCCAGGCGCTACATCGTCGACCACCTCCCGCCCGGCATCGTCATCCACCGCCGAGTCGAGGTATCGAACACCTCCGGCGCCCCCATGCCGATCAGCCTCTACCCGGCCGCGGCGGAGATCGGCCACGGCGCGTTCAGGTTCGCCGACGGCCGTACCGCCAACGACCTGACGACCTGGACGTCGATCGTCCCGCACGCCCTCACCCTGGCGCCGCACTCCCGGTCCATGGCCACCGTGACCGTCTCCGTGCCCGACGACGTCCCCGCCGGGGAACGGTACGCCGTGATCTGGGCCGAAACGGCCGGAGAGGCGAAGGGCACCGTCAGGGAGATCAACCGGACGGGCGTCCGGATGTACCTGTCGGTCGGCAGAGGGGGCGGGCCGCCGACGGACTTCAGCATCGACTCGCTGACGGCCCAGCGCTCCGCGGGCGGCGACCCGGTGATCCTCGCCCAGGTGCACAACACGGGAGGCCGCGCCCTCGACCTGAGCGGCGATCTGCGCCTGACCGACGGTCCCGGCGGCATGAGCGCCGGGCCGTTCGAGGCAAGACTCGGCACGACCCTGGGCCCCGGCGAGATCGAGGCGGTCACCGTCACCCTCAGCGACCAGGTACCCGACGGGCCGTGGAAGGCTCTCGTGCGCCTCAGAAGCGGGCTGGTCAGACGCACCGGCCAGGCGACGATCACGTTCCCGCACGACGCCGGCACGGCGGCGGCGGTTTCGACGGGGAGGAGCTCCCTGGAGACGGCGCTCGCCTCCGCCCTCGCCCTGTGCGTGCTCGGGTTCATCGTCATGCTCGTCAGACGGGGCAGGCGCCCGGCCACCCCGGCATGACCGGCCGTAACGGGAGGCTTCCCCGGGACCGCACCCGGGAAAACCAGCGGTAGAACCACCCAAGAATTCCCAAAACACATAAAAGCTATAAATCCTACTAATAGCAAATATGGCGAATTTTGGGACGCGCAAATTCAGGAGATTCCCTGACCATTAACCGGAAATATGGCGACACGTCTTCGAGGTGCCACGTGGGAGGACTGGGATGCGTTGATCTGCCCCCGTGACGTTGGAGGACGAGGATGCGCAGAACGTTGGTCGTGGCCGCCGCAGGCGCGGTGTTGATGTTCGGCGGGACACTGGCCGCCCACGCGGGCGACGCCCCGCAGCGGGACGGCCACGGGGAGTCCCACGGCGACCGCGCCGGAACGTACGAGATCGCGCTCATCGGCGACATGCCGTACGGCGACAGCGGGCGGGCGCAGTTCCCCAGGGTGATCGACGAGATCAACGCCGACCGGCGAATCTCGTTCACCGTGTTCGACGGCGACATCAAGAACGGCAGCGAGCGGTGCGACCAGCCGCTGTACGACCTGGCGGTGAAGAACTTCGGCGCCTTCCGCCGCCCGCTGGTGTACGTCCCCGGGGACAACGAGTGGACCGACTGCGACCGGGCCAGCAACGGAGCGTACGACCCGAACGAGCGGCTCGCCCTCGTCCGCCGCACGTTCGCCGCCACCCCCGAGTCTCTCGGGCAGCGAAGGATCGGGCTCACGCGCCAGTCGGCGAGCTACCCGGAGAACGTGCGCTGGCAGTACGGCGCGGTGACCTACGCCGGCCTGAACATCCCCGGCAGCGACAACAACGCCCCGCAGTTCGATGCGACCGGCAAGCAGGTCGACGGCGACCTCGCCGAGTACACCGCGCGTAACGCCGCCAACCTGGACTGGCTGGACCAGGCCTTCGGCGCGGCCAGAAGCGCGGGCTCGAAGGCGATCGTCGTCACCCTCCAGGCCGACATGTGGACCGAGGAACCGACCGCGCACTTCGCCGACACCAAGCGCAAGCTGGCCCAGCTGGCCATCGGCTTCCCCGGGCAGGTGCTGCTGGTCAACGGCGACAGCCACGTCCTGCGGATCGACAAGCCGCTCACCGACGCGAAGAACCAGGTGATCCAGAACGTCACCCGGCTGCAGACCTTCGGCAGCGGTCAGAACCACTGGGTGAGCGCCGTGGTCGACCCCGACGACCCGCAGGTGTTCACCTTCCACCAGCATGTGGTCGCGGCGAACGTGCCGTCCTACGTCAGCCCCTGAACGACCGGCCGGGGCGGTGCCCCGCCTCCGGCCACCCGCCGGGCCCCGGACTACCATGAAGCTGAGATTGGGCGGTCGAGACCGGTGGTCGGCAAGGAGGCCACGATGGACTACGACGTGTTCCACCTGGGGGATGTCCGGCTGCAGAACGGCACGACGCTGCCCGGCGCCAAGCTCGCCTACAAAACCTACGGCGAGCTCGACGCGGACAAGGGCAACGCGATCGTCTATCCCACGTGGTACTCAGGCCAGCACTACGACAACGAGTGGCTCATCGGCGAGGGCATGGCCCTCGATCCTTCGAGATACTTCATCGTCATCCCGAACATGTTCGGCAACGGACTTTCCTCCTCGCCGAGCAACACCCCGCCCCCGCACGACAGGGCGCGGTTCCCGCACGTGACGATGTACGACAACGTGGAGGCGCAGCACCGCCTGGTCACGGAGGTGTTCGGCATCGAACGCCTGGCGCTCGTCACCGGCTGGTCGATGGCGGCGGGCCAGACCTACCAGTGGGCGGTCAGCCATCCCGAGATGGTCCGGCGGATCCTTCCCTTCTGCGGCTCGGCACGGACCAGCCTGCACAACATCGTCTTCCTTGAAGGGGTCAAGGCCGCGCTCACCGCGGACGCCGCGTGGCACGAGGGTTGGTACGCCGAGCAGCCGGGGAGCGGCCTGCGGGCGCTGTCCCGGGTCTACGCGGGCTGGGGCTTCTCCCAGCAGTTCTACCGGGAGAGGACCTACGAGCGCGACCCGCTCGACTACGGCTCGCTGGAGGACTTCCTCGTCGGGTTCTGGGAGGGATTGTTCATCAAGCGTGACGCGAACAACCTGCTCGCCATGCTCTGGACCTGGCAGAACGCCGACGTCGGCAAGACCCCCGGAGCGGGCGGCACCGAGGAGGCGCTCGGCTCGATCAGGGCACCCGCGATCGTCATGCCCGCCCGGCAGGACCTCTACTTCCCGCCGGAGGACAGCGAGTGGGAGGTCGCCCACATGCCGAACGCGGAGCTGCGGGTGATCCCGGGGGCGTGGGGGCACTTCGCCGGAGGAGGCCTCAACCCGGTGGACACCGAATTCATCGACGACGCCCTCAAGGAGCTGCTCGCCCGGGACGCCTGAGCCCCGCCGTTCCAGGAAGCCCTCCGCGAGGCCCGCTCACCCGCTCCTGGAGCCGGGACGCCCCGTCCCGGCTCCACGGGAAGTCCCGCGTCGCGCGCCGAGAGATCCACAACGATAGCGTGTGGTCCGCCGTTTCCGCCGTTTCCGCAGCGAACGGCGATGCTCATCGGTTCTGTGTCACCAGACCCCTCCAGCGCGGATGCCCCGTCCTTCAGGGCGGGCGGGAAGCGCGGATCGGGCGGGCACTGTGGCCTGCTGGTTTTGTCGGTGCGGCTCGGTAGGTTGATCGGTGTGTCCCGCTACCGGCTCTCCCCGACCTCTGCCCAGGCGGCGGCGCTGGCCGAGCAGTGCGGGCATGCCCGGTTCGTGTGGAACCTCGCCGTCGAGCAGCACGCCTGCTGGAAACCGGGCCGCAAGAGCGCCCCCGGGTTCGCCGAGCAGTGCCGCCAGCTCACCGAGGCCAGGGCGCAGTCCGAGTGGCTGCGCGCCGGGTCGATCGTCGTGCAGCAGCAGGCGCTCAAGGACTTCGCCCAGGCCATGGCGAACTTCTTCGCCAAGACCCACCGCCGTCCGACGTGGCGCAAACGCGGCCAGGGCGAGGGCTTTCGCGTCGTCGCGGTCAAACCCGGCGACGTGCGGCGCCTGTCGCGCCACGTGGGCGAGGTGAGGGTGCCGAAGGTGGGCTGGGTGCGGTTCCGCCGGTCCCGCCCCGTCCCGGACGGGGCGAAGTCCTACCGCATCACCCGGGATCGGGCAGGGCGCTGGCATGTCGCGTTCGCCGCGATCCCCGTACCCGTGCCTGCACCCGGCACGGGCGAGGTCGTCGGCGTGGACCGGGGCGTCGCGGTGTCGGCGGCCCTGTCCACCGGTGAACTGCTGCGCGCTCCCGGCCTGCGTGAGGCCGAGGCGAAGCGGCTGGTGCGGTTGCAGCGCGACCTCGCCCGCGCCGAACGAGGCTCCAACCGGCGGGGCAAGGTCAAGGCTGCGATCGCGAGGTTGAAGGCCCGCCAGAGCGACCGCCGTAAGGACTGGGTGGAGAAGACATCTACCGGCCTGGCTCGCCGGTTCGACGTGATCGCGGTTGAAGACCTGAAGATCCGCGCCATGACGCGGTCCGCGAAAGGCACCCTCGAGGCGCCTGGCCGCAACGTCCTGCAGAAAGCCAGACTGAATCGCGGCATTCTCGCCAACGGGTGGGGCCGGCTCGTCGAACGGCTGGAGCACAAGGCCCCGGGCCGGGTCGTGAAGATCAACCCTGCGTACACGAGTCAGCGGTGCTCGGCGTGCGGGATCGTGGACCGGGAGGCGCGAGAGCCAAGCCGCCTTCCGGTGCCGGTCCTGCGGATACGCCGCCAACGCGGACGTGAACGCGGCATGCAACATTCGACACGCGGCAGGGCATGCCGTGTCCGCACGGGGAGGCCCGCCGTTGGGTGAGCCTGCGAACCGTGAACCTCAACGCGCCCTTCTCCTGGTGGGGTAGGTGCTGTTGGAATCCCCTGCCTTCAGGCAGGCGGAGGATGTCAAAGGTGATGGTGTGAGATTTCGTGTACTTGGTCCGCTGACCGTGCTCTCCGAAGGCCGCGAGGTGCCGATCGGTGGCAACAAACTGCGCGTGGTGCTGGGCGGCCTGCTGCTGCGCCCCGGGGAGACGGTCCCGGCCTCCCGGCTGGCCTCGTGGTTGTGGGAGGACGGCGCCGACGACCCCGACCGGGCCAGGGCGACCGTGCACAGCTACGTCAACCGGCTGCGGCAGCAGCTCGGGACGCGGGAGGTCATCCGTACCGTCCCCGACGGCTACCGGGCCGAGGTCGACGCGGGTTCGCTGGACCTGCTGCGGTTGCGTGACCTGGCGGACGCGGGACGGCAGGCGGCCGCGGCGGGGGACCTGGACTCCGCCTCGCACGTGCTGTCGGAGGCGATCGCGCTGTGGCGGGGACCGGTGCTGTCCAACGTGGACTCGGCGACGCTCCACGACCAGGAGGTCGGGCCGCTCACCGAGGAGTGGCTGCGCCTGCAGGAGCAGTGGCTGGACGTCGGCCTGCGCACCGGCAGGCACGCCGAGCTGGTCGCCACGCTGCGCGAGCTGACCCGCTCCCATCCGCTGCGGGAGCCGTTCTGGGAGCTCCTGATGCTCTCGCTGCACCGCAGCGGACGTCACGCGGAGGCGCTCCAGGCCTATCATTCGCTGGGCGCGCTGCTGGCGGAGGAGCTCGGCGTCGATCCCGGCCCCTCGCTGCGCGCCACCTACCAGGCGATCCTGACCGACGACCCGTCCGTCCGCGCGCCCGAGGCGTTTGCGGTGCCGCGAGAGGAGGCGGCCGCCCCGATCCCCCGGCAGCTCCGCCCCGACATGCCCGGGTTCGCCGGGCGCCGGGCCGAGCTGGCGTCGCTCGACCTGATGCTGGACGAGGACGCGTCCATGGGAGGGCCAAGGATCGTCTCGCTGCAGGGCACCGCGGGATCCGGCAAGACGGCCCTGGCCATCCACTGGGCGCACCGGATCGCGGAGCGCTTCCCCGACGGGCAGCTCTACCTCGACCTGCACGGATACGGCCCGGAGCCGCCCGTCGATCCGGCAAAGGCCCTGGAGACGCTGCTACGGGCGCTCGGCACCCCGCCGGGCCGGATCCCCGCGGGTCTCGACGAACGCTCCGCCCTGTTCAGGACACTCCTGACCGGCAGGCGGACGCTCCTGCTTCTCGACAACGCGGGCAGCAGCGAGCAGGTCCGCCCGCTGATCCCCGGCTCGGACGGCATGGTCGTCGTCACCAGCCGCAACCAGCTCCGCGGCCTCGTCGTCGAGTACGGCGCACGGCGCGTCGTCCTCGACCAGATGCCCCGGGAGGAGGCGGCCGAGCTGCTGGCCGAGGTGCTCGGCCGGGACCGGGTGTCCTCGGCCTCCGAGGCGGTCGCGGAGATCGTCGATCGGTGCGCCCGTCTTCCGCTGGCGCTGCGCATCTTCGCCGAGCGCGCGGCGCGATTTCCCGGCGTCCCGCTCGGCAAACTGGTGGCGGATTTGCGGGACGAGGCGACCCGCCTGTCCGCGCTCGACGCGGGAGACGGCGGCAACACCGACCTACGCACGGTGTTCTCCTGGACCTACGGCGCACTGGACGAGGACACCGCGCGCCTGTTCCGGCTTCTCGGCCTGCATCCGGGACCCGAGGTGAGCACGGGGGCCGCGGCCGCCCTGATGGGCGGGGACGTCGCGGGCGTCACACGGCTGCTCGACCGGCTCACCGCCGACCACCTGCTCAGGTCCCGGTTCCCCGGACGCTACGACTTCCATGACCTGTTGCGTAGCTACGCCGCCGAACGAGCTCTTGAAGGGGAGGCGGAAAAGGATCGGGACGCCGCGCTCGGCCGGGTGCTCGACTGGTACCTGTACGCGGCCCGTGACGCCGCGGAGCACCTGCCGCCGACCAGCCGGGCCCCGATGCCCGGGCCTGTGCCCACCGGTATCGGCCTGCCGCGGTTCGGCGGCCCGGAGGAGGCCGTCGGCTGGTTCGAGGAGGAGCTGCCCAACCTGATGGCGGCGGCCCATCACTCGGCGGCGCGGGGATGGCTGGGGCCCGCGTGGCGGATTCCCCGGACGCTCGCCGCGTTTCTCGACTTCCACGTGCCGGGAAGGGCGTGGATCGCCGTCTACCGTGTCGCGGTCGAGGCGAGCAGGATGGCGGGCGAACCCTTCGAGGAGGGCTACGCCCTCAACCACCTGGCCTGGGTCAGCGCCCGGCTCGGCCGTCTCGACGAGGCCGTCGCACACTACGACGAGGCGCTGACGGTCGCCCGGCGGATCGGAGACCGGGGCTTGGAGGGAGACGTGCTGGTCAACCTGGGCGCCACCTGTTTCAGGCTCGGCAGGTTCGCGGACTCGGCGACGTGTTACGGCCAGGCGCTGGACATCGCCAGGGACAGCGGCGATCGGCCGCTGGAAGCTGAGGCGCTCAACGACCTCGCCCGCAACGACAACGAACTGGGCCGCCACCGTGAGGCGCTGTCCGGCGCGGGCGCGGCACTCGGGATATACGCCGAGCTCGACGACCGGTATCGCCGAGGTCTGACGCTGCGCACCCTGGGCACCGCGCAGGCCGGGCTCGGCCGGTACGGGGAGGCCGTCGCGCACTATGGCGAGGCGGTGGAGCTGATGCGGGAGTTCGACGACCGCGTGGATGAGGCCGAGGTCCTGAGCCTGCTGGGCGAAGCACTGCACGACTCCGGCGACCTCGCGGCGGCGCGGGCCCGATGGCAGGAGGCCGCGGAGATCTTCGCCGAGCTGGATGACGAGCGGGCGGACGCCGTACGGCGGCGCCTGACGGAGACCGATCCCCGCTCCTTTGGCCTTCACCGGATCTGAGGCGGTCTCGGGCGGCGGACGCGCGAGCCGGCCGGAGGAGGTGCCGCGCGTCCCGCCCCCGCGCGAGGACGAGCGGCATGTTCCGGCCTGCTCGCGCCTCGCGCGGGCCGTGCGGGGAGGGGCGACTTACGCCCCTGGTCGCCCCTCCCCGGCTCCGATCAGGTGATCCGGACGCTGTCGCGGGCAGCGGGGACGTGCGTGGTGCCCCTCTCCCGCTCGGTCCAGGTCCCCGCACCGCACCCGTTCGCGCCGCCGGTGTACAGCTCCGCCATGCTCACCGGCCCCCATGTGACAGCACGCATGATCTTCTCCATTCGTCCTCGTCGTTCTCGTTTTGTGAGGCGGAAACGAATCTAGAAGCACTCCCTGACATATCTCTCACAAAATCCTCATAACCACCGCCAGCCTCATCCGTCTCTTCAGTCACACCTGCCTCTCTGGCCCCTGCCCGAACACCCTCACGCGTCCCGGGTGCGCAACCATCACGTTGCACATGAGCCGCTCGAGAGCTTGACGTCAAAGACTCCGGGTAGGCACGAGAGATGGGGGATATCACTGTCAGCAGGGCGTACGACCGGGAGCCCACCGAGGGAGCGGTGTTCCTCGTCGACCGGATGTGGCCCAGGGGCGTCCGCAAGGACGATCTCAGGCTTGACGGATGGGCACGCGACGTCGCGCCCTCGGCGGACCTGCGACGCTGGTTCGGGCACCGCCCGGAGCGCTTCGAGGAGTTCCGCGCCCGCTACCTCCGCGAACTGGACGCCAACCAGGACGCCGTACACCCGCTCCTCGAAGCCGCGCGGCGGGGACCGGTCACCCTTGTCTACTCGGCGAAGGACACCGAGCACAACAACGCCGTGGTTCTGAGGGAATACCTGCGCCGCCATCTCACACCGTCACTCCGGTGAACGGCCGCCACGTCCCGCCGATCACGACGCGATCCGGCGCCTCCGGTCACGGCATCGGGCCGTGGCACATCCCGTGAGAGCCGCGCCCCGCAGGCTCCCAGGCGGCGCAGGAGGCTGGTGATGGCCGGCCCCCTGCCTCTGGGGCCCGTTCGCCGGGGCCCCGCGGGGGCTGACTCGTCCGCTCACGTCATTCGCGGGAAAGCTCACGTCCTTCCTGGGAAATCCCGTGCTCGCCCGCGGAGGCGGCGGGCGCCGTACCGGCGTGCCGAGTGAGCCTGACGACCACGCTCTTGGAGGTCGGGGTGTTCGAGGTCTCCGCGACCGAGTCCAGCGGCACGAGCACGTTGGTCTCGGGGAAGTAGGCCGCGCAGCACCCACGGGCGGTCGGGTACGCGACGACGCGGAACTTCTCGGCCCTGCGCTCGCCGTCGGGCCACTCACTGACCAGGTCAACCGTTTCGCCGTCCGCCAGGCCGCGCTCGGCCAGGTCGTCCGGGTTGACGAAGACGACCCTGCGCCCGCCGCTCACACCCCGGTAGCGGTCGTCCATGCCGTAGATCGTGGTGTTGTACTGGTCGTGGCTGCGGACCGTCTGCAGCAGCAGCCGTCCCTCCGGGACCCTCAGCACCTCGAGCGGGTTGACGGTGAAGTTGGCCCTGCCCGTCGCGGTCGGGAAGCGCCGCTCGTCACGGGGCGCGTTGGGCAGGGCGAAACCTCCGGGGGCGCGGACACGGGCGTTGAAGTCGTCGAAGCCGGGCACGACCCGCGCGATGCGGTCCCTGATGACGTCGTAGTCGGCCTCGAACTCCTGCCAGGGCACGTGGGGGTCGGCCCCGAAGATCTCGCGCGCGAGACGGCAGACGATCGCCACCTCGGGCAGCAGCTCGGGTGAGGCGGGCCTGAGCCTGCCCCGGGAGGCGTGAACCATGCCCATGGAGTCCTCGACCGTGACGAACCGGTCGCCGTCGCGTTCGGTGCGTCCCAGGGTCGGCAGGATGAGCGCCTGCCTGCCGCAGACGGCGTGGGAGCGGTTCAGCTTGGTGGAGACCTGCACCGTCAGCCGGGCGGTCCGCATCGCCGCCTCCGTCACCTCGGTGTCCGGCGTCGCGGCGACGAAGTTGCCCCCCATCGCGAGGAACACCTTCGCCTCGCCGGAGCGCAGAGCCCTGATCGCCTCAACGGTGTCCAGGCCGTGCTCACGGGGCGGCTCGAACCCGAACTCGTCGCGGAGCGCGTCGAGGAACCGCGCAGGCGGCTTCTCGTAGATGCCCATCGTCCGGTCGCCCTGGACGTTGGAGTGCCCTCGCACCGGGCAGACCCCGGCGCCGGGGCGCCCGACGTTCCCACGCAGCAGCAGGAAGTTGACCACCTCCCTGATGGTGGCGACGGAGTTCTTGTGCTGGGTGAGGCCCATCGCCCAGCACACGATCACCGACCGCGCCCCGAGCACGTCGCGCGCCGTCTCCTCGATGGCCCGGCGCTCGAGACCCGTCGCCTCCTCGACGTCCGCCCAGTCCAGGGAACGGGCGTCCGCCGCCCACTCCTCGAAGCCATGGGTGTGCGCCTCGACGAACTCGCGGTCGACCACCGAGCCCGGCGCCGTGTCCTCGGCCTCGAGCAGCAGCCTGGACAGTGCCTTGAACAGCGCCAGGTCACCGTTGAGCCGGATCTGCAGGAACCTGTCGGCCAGCGTCGTGCCGTGCCCGACCAGCCCGGAGGGGCGCTGCGGGTTCTTGAAGCGCAGCAGCCCCGCCTCGGGGAGCGGGTTGACGGCGACGATCCGCGCGCCGTTCCGCTTGGCCCGCTCAAGCGCCGACAGCATGCGCGGGTGGTTGGTCCCGGGGTTCTGGCCGACCACGAAGACGAGGTCGGCCCGGTGCAGGTCCTCCAGGGAGACCGTGCCCTTGCCGATCCCCAGGGTCTGGGTGAGCGCGGACCCGCTGGACTCGTGGCACATGTTGGAGCAGTCGGGGAGGTTGTTCGTGCCGAAGCGCCGCACGAGGAGCTGGTAGGCGAACGCCGCCTCGTTCGAGGTGCGGCCCGAGGTGTAGAACACCGCCTCGTCGGGGGCGTCGAGGGCGCGCAACTCCCGCCCGACGATCTCGAACGCCTTCTCCCACGTCACGGGCACGTAGTGGTCCGACCCCTCCGGCTTGTGCATCGGCTCGGTGAGACGCCCCTGCTGGCCCAGCCAGTAGTCGGTGCGCCCCGCCAGCTCGTCGACGGAGTGCTTGGCGAAGAAGTCACGGGTGACCCTGCGGGTCGTGGCCTCCTCGGCCACCGCCTTCGCGCCGTTCTCGCAGAACTCCGCCGGGCTGCGGTGCTCGCCCTCCGGCCAGGCGCAGCCGGGGCAGTCGAACCCGTCCTTCTGGTTGACACGGACCAGGGTCAGGAACGTACGGCCCGCGCCCATCTGGGCGTAGGAGGTCAGCAGCGACCTCGTGACGCCGGGAATGCCCGCCGCCCACTCCTTGGGCGGGTGGATCTCCAGCCCGTCCTCGGTGACGTCCTCTCGCGGAGCCTTCCTGACCATCCCGGTGCCTCTTTTCCGATCACACGCCATCCGGCCTGCCGGGCACCCCGGGCGTGGAGCGCCCGGCTCGGTGCCCGCTCGGCACCGGCACCCCGCCCTTGGCACGGGCGCCCGTCGCCGACCGGCTTTCCCACATCTTTCAAAGTTTCGCACGTTCACCCGTGAAACGGCTCGGCGAGCGGCCCTGATCCCCGGGGCAGGAGCTGACATGGCCGGTTCGGCATCAGTGACAAAAACCGCAGAAATACCTACTTCCTGGACAGGGTTCGCCTGGTAGAACTGGGCTCCAGGCCATCCAGCGCAGCCCCGGGCAAGAAAGGACGTCATGTCAGACGCCATGTCGATGGGAACGTCGCTCGATCCGCACGGCCGTACGGCGGAATCCCGCGAGACGCTCAGGCACGAGGCGTGATCCGGGTACCGTCGCCGGGGCTCGTCCAGATCCCCCGCACCCGCTACCACATCGAGCGTTTCACGCTCGGCAACGGCCTGCGCGTCGTGCTCGCCCCAGAGCCCGGCTCCCCCGTTGTCGGGGTCGCCGTCGTGTACGGCGTCGGCATCCGCTCGGAGCCCGAGGGCCGCACCGGCTTCGCCCATCTCTTCGAGCACCTCATGTTCCAGGGCTCGGCGAACCTGGAGAAGTTCGAGCACTTTCGGCACGTGCAGGGCTCGGGCGGCACCTTCAACGGCTCGACCCACCTGGACTACACCGAGTACTTCCAGACGGTGCCCGCGAACGCGCTCGAACGCGTGCTGTTCCTCGAGGCCGACCGCATGCGCGCGCCACGGCTCACCCCGGAGAACCTGCGCAACCAGGTCGACGTGGTCAAGGAAGAGATCCGGGTCAACATCCTCAACCGGCCCTACGGCGGCTTTCCCTGGCTGAGGCTGCCGCCGGTGATGTTCGACGCCTTCCCCAACGCGCACGACGGCTACGGCTCCTTCGAGGACCTGGAGGCCGCCGAGGTCGGCGACGCCCAGGAGTTCTTCGACCGGTACTACGCCTGCGGGAACGCCGTGCTGAGCGTCACCGGCGGCTTCGTCCCCGAGGAGGCGCGGCGGATGGTCGAGCGGCACTTCGGCGACGTCCCCGCCCGGCCGGCTCCTGCGCGGCCTGACCTGTCCGAGCCCGACCTCACCGCGGCACGTCACCGCTCCCACGTGGACGAGGCCGCGCCGACGCCCGCGGTCGCCGCCGCGTGGCGGGTGCCGGACCCGGTCGCCGACCTCGCGGGCTACCTGCCGTACGTGGTCCTGGCCGAGGTGCTCACCGACGGGGCCTCCTCCCGCCTGGTCGAGCGGCTCGTTCTGCGGGACCGCATGGCCACCGGGGTCAGCGGCTACACGGGCTTCATGGGCGACGCCTTCGACGTCCTGGACCCCACGGCGCTGCTGCTGCAGGTGAACCTGCCCTCAGGGGGGTCGGCGGAACGGGTGCTCGAAACCGTCGACGAGGAGGTCGAGCGCCTCGCGACGGAGGGGCTGCCCCAGGAGGAGCTGGCGCGTGTTCAGGCCCGGATGGTGGCCCTGCTGCTGCGCGACGGCGACGCGGTGACCGGAAGAGGGGTACGAATGGCCATCCTGGAACTGCAACGTGGTGATCCCGCCCTGCTCAACGAGTTGCCCGCGTTGCTCACCTCGGTGACCACCGAGGAGATCCGCGCCGCCGCCGCCCGCCTGCGGCCACACCGGCGGGCCTCGATCGAGCTGGTCGCGGGGAGGGACCGGTGAGCACCGTCGCGACAGGGCCAGCGCGCGCCCTTCCCGAACTGGGACCGGAATCCCCGCTCTCCCTGCCCCCGCAGATGGAGACGGTGCTGCCGAACGGGCTGACCGTCCTGGCGATCGCCCGGCCGAGCGCTCCCCTGGTCGAGCTGCGGCTCTGGGTGCCGATGGCGACGGTCGACATCGCCGAAGGCGCGCTGCTGGCGCAGACGCTGCTGTCCGGCACGGGCACGCGCTCCGCCACCGGGATCGCCGTCGAGCTGCAGGCGGCCGGGGGCACGCTCAGCGGCGGCGCCGACCCCGACCGCTGGCTGATCAGCGGTAACTGCCTCGCGTCCGGTCTCGACCGGACGCTCGAGGTGCTCGCCGACGTGCTCGGCGAGGCGGCGTACCCCGGCTACGAGGTCTCCGTCGAGCGTGAGCGGCTGGCCCACCGGATGCGGATCGCGCTGAGCCAGCCGCCGAACGTGGCCAAGGCCGAGTTGCTGAGGCGCGTCTACGGTGACCATCCGTACGCGGTCGAGACCCCGGCTCCCGAGCGGGTCGGCGCGGTCACGGCCGAGAACGTGCGGGCCCTGCACGGGCGGCGGCTGCGCCCCGGCGGTGCCACGCTGGTGCTCGTCGGCGATCTGGAGCCGGACGACGCCGTCGAGCTGGCCGGCCGCAGGCTCGGCCAGTGGACCGGCGCCGCCGCGGAAAACGTCCTGATGCCACCCGCCCCGGCACCGGTGCCGGGACCGCTGCTGCTGGTCGACCGTCCCGGAACCGTGCAGTCGTCGATACGGCTCGCGCTGCCCGCCCCGGGGCGCGACCATCCGGACAACGCCGCCCTGCAGCTCGCCAACCTGATCTTCGGCGGTTACTTCTGCTCCCGGTGGACCGAGAACATCCGCGAGGACAAGGGGTACTCCTACGGGCCAAGCTCGGTGGTCGACCACTCGCTCGGCGGCTCCGCCCTGATGCTCTCGGTGAACGTGGCCACCGAGGTGACCGCCCCCGCGCTCGTCGAGACGTTCTACGAGCTCGGCAGGATCGCCGCACTCCCGCCGAGCCTGGAGGAGGTCGAACAGGCGCGGCGGTACGCCATCGGCTCTCTGTCTCTTTCGACGGCAACCCAGGCGGGCCTGGCCGGGTACGCCGGGACGCTGGCCGGGTTCGGGCTGCGGCTGGACTACCTGACCCGGCACGCGGAACGGCTGGCCGCCGCGACGGTCGAGGACGTGCACCGCGCCGCCGTGACCTACATGGGCCCCGGGCGGGCGGCGGCGGTGGTGCTCGGCGACGTCGAACGCGTCGAGCGAGGTGTGACGGCGGTCACCGCGACCGAGGTCAGGCGATCTCCCGGCGGCCCTGGCGACGACGGACGAGCTGAGGAAGCAGGGTGAACGGCATGAGGGCGGCGGTGGCGCGCAGGCCCATGGCCTGCGCCGGCACCCCACGGCGGCCGTGTCACCCGGGGTGTCACCTGCCCGCCGCCCGCCGGGTCACCGGCCAGGAAGGCGGGTGGTGACCTCCTGGAGCAGCCAGCCGTTGCCATCGGGGTCACTGAACGAGGCAAAGGAGCCGTAGCTCTGGTGGCCCGGAGCGGGACCGGACACCCGCCCCTCGGTCCCGGCGTGGTGGAACACCCCGCCCGCGTCGTGGAACACCTCACTCACGTCGGCCCCGCGGTCGATGAGCTCGGACCGTGCCGTGTCGATGTCGTTGACGACCAGGTACAGGCCCTGCATCGAACCCGGCGCGGCCGAGGTGACCCCGGTGCCGAAGATGACCGAGCACGCCGAGCCGGGTGGAGTCAGCTGCACCACCCGGAAGTCCTCACCGGTGGCGACGTCGGCGTCCTCCCGCCACCCGAGTGCCTTGTAGAAGTCCTTGGATCGGTCCACGTCGGCGACCGGCACCACCACGATCTCGAGCTTCATGTCCACGGTCTCTGCTCCTCCGCGTTCGATGCCGGTGGCCCGTGTACGCCACCGGGGCTGTTGTGCGTGGGGGGCGCCCTCCACATTCGCGTCCCTCGCCGTCGAAGTCCAGGAGCGACGGCCGGATGTCGGCAGACGGTGAGGGGCAGGTCAGGCAACGGCCCCGGATGAGGCGGCGTCACGCGGTCGCTCATGCCGTATCCGCCTGTCCGCCGTGTGCCCTCGATGGAAGGGCCTGGCGTTCCTCCTCGCGGAGCGTTCAGTTGCCGGTGGTCAGGACCATGCGGAAGCGAGCCTGGCCGGAGAGCATCTTCTGGAACGCCGCATCGGCTTCCTCCAGCGGAACCTCCTCGGTCCACGCCCGGACGCCGCTCTGGACGGCGAACCTCATGGTGTCCTGGGTGTCGACCGCGATGCCGGAGGCGTGGCCGTACACCCGCCTGGCCTGACCCACGAGTTGCAGGGGCGTGACGTCCAGCGGCTCCACGGCGACGCCGACGATGATGAGCTCGCCGCGGCGCCCCAGCCCGTCGACCGTCGCGGACATCGCCGCGGCGTCGGTCACCGTCGCCAGCACCACCTTGGCTCCCCCGTGGACCTGCAGCGCGTCGGCCGTCCTCTCGGTGGCGCTGTCGATGTAGTGGGACGCGCCGAGCTTGTGAGCCAGCGACGCCTTTTCCGGACCGCGGGCCAGCGCGATCGTGTTGAAGCCCATCTTCGAGGCGAACTGAACGCCCAGGTGTCCCAGGCCGCCCAGACCGAGGACCGCGACGGTGTCGCCCGGGCGCGCGGAGCTACGGCGCAGCGCGTTGTACACGGTCACACCGGCGCAGGCCAGGGGCGCGGCCTCCACCGCCGTGAGCCCGTCCGGGACTGAGGCCAGGGCGACGGCCGGCACCACGACGGAGTCGGCGAACCCTCCGGCGTACGCGACCCCCGGCACCTGAAGCTCGGGACAGAGAACGCCGTCGCCCTCCCTGCAGGCGTCGCAGTGGCCGCAACTGCCTCCGTACCAGCCGATCGCCACCCGATCACCGACGGACCAGCCGGTGACGCCGTCGCCGATCGCGTCAATGCGTCCCGCGATCTCGTGCCCTGTCGTGACGGGAAAGGTGGTGCCCGGGATGTGTCCGGCGGTGATCAACGCGTCGGAGTGGCACACCCCACACGCCTCGACGGTGACCCGCACCTGGCCCAGGCCCGGCTCCTGGGTATCCACCTGAACCGGAGACACCTCCCCGCCAGGCTCGGCGACCTGCATGGAACGGTGCGTAGCGGAAGAAGACATGCCTTTTCCTTTTCTTCTCACGAGAGGCGGCGGCCTTACAGAGAGGCCTTCATCGGTTCGCCTTTTGCGATTTCACCTCGTTCGTTCACTGCCCGCCGGATCCCCGGCAAGGATCCGCCTCCACCTTCGGGTGCCGGTCGAAGCATGTTCGCGTCCTCATCGCCATCGACGACCACCGGGCCGGAGCGCCCAGGTCAGACCACCACAGGCCGTGCGGCGCAGGGCGAAGGAGGTCGATCGGCGCGGAAAGCCGGACGCGGCGCAGGCCGCCCCGTTCACGACGATACGCTCAGTCGTCCAGACCACGGGCGCTGAGCGCCTCGCCCAGCGTGTCGGCGTGCCGCAGCGCGCTCACCACCAGCGGGACCGCGAAGGCCCGCAAGCTCCGCTCGGTTCCCCTGGCGCGCTGCGCCTCCCGGACCCGGGTGGCCAGCCCGGCGACGACCGGCACGCTGCGCAGGGTGAGGGACAGCAGCAGCGACAGGCGGAACGGGTCGAGGCCGACGAACCTGGCCGGGGCGAAGCAGCGTTCCAGGAAGGCCATCATGTCGGCGGTGCGCGTGGTGAGGGTCACCAGCCCGGCCAGTGCGACGGCGAGCACGACGCGCAGCGTCGAGGACACCGCGCCGGGCAGGCCGACGAGCGCGAACTGCATGCCGAACAGGACAACGGCGAACCAGCGGACGGGCCGGATCTGCGCCCACGCGGCGGCGGCGCCCACGCCGGAGACGACGTACAGCAGCGCCACGGCGGCCACCGCGCCCGCCAGCACCACGGGCGGGCTCAGCAGGAGCGCCGTGCACGAGACGGCGAGGGCGAGGAGCTTGGCACCCGTGGGGAGGCGGTGCAGGAACGAGCCGCCCGGGACATAGGCCCCGGTGAGCCCGTTCAAGACATGATCTTCCGGTAGTGACCGATCGCCGACTCTGGTTCGGCGTCGGCGACGATCCGCCCGGCGTCCAGCACCAGCACGCGATCGAAGTCCTCAAGCAGCGCGAGGTCGTGGCTGATCACCACGACCTGCTGTGGCAGGCCACGCAGGACATCGGCGACCTGGCGGGAGTGGCGCAGGTCGAGCAGCGTCGTCGGCTCGTCCATGACCAGGATGTCGGGCTCGAGCACCATGACCGAGCAGAGGGCGAGCAACTGCTTCTGACCTCCGGACAGGTGGTGCGCGGGATGGTCGGCGTGCCCGGCCAGGCCGTACCTGGCCAGGACGTCCCGCACCCTGCGGCCGGTCTCCTCGCGCGACAGCCCCTTACGCCTGAGGGAGAAGGCCACGTCCTCGGCCACCGTCGGCATCACGATCTGCGCGTCGGGGTCGCTGAACAGGAATCCGACACGGCGCCTGATCCGGGCGGCGTCGCGGCGGGTGTCGAGCCCGAGGACCGTGACGCTTCCCGAGGAGGGCAGGGCAAGGCCGTTGAGCAGGCGGGCGAGCGTGCTCTTGCCCGAGCCGTTGGCCCCGATCACCCCTACCCTGCGCTCCGGCAGTGAGACCGTGACCCCGCACAGCACCTCGCGCTGTCCGAACCGGACCCCGACATCGGACATCTCGATCATTCACACCACCTCGAACAACGCGGCGACGCCCAGGCCGCCGCCGACCGCCGCCGTCGCCAGTCCCAGCGTCCCCGGCGGCGCGCCGGAGCGCACGAGCCTGCTGAACAGCCTGGTGACCACCACGGCGCCGGTGGCGCCCCAGGGGTGGCCGAGAGCGAGCGCGCCGCCGTCGGCGCAGACCCGGTCCGCGTCGGAGCCCAGGGGGTCGAGGCCGAGTTCGTCGGTCACCGCGAGCACCTGCGCCGCGAACGCCTCCACGATCTCCACCGCCGCCACCCGCTCCAGATCCGCGCCCGCGCGCCGCAGCACCCGCCGTACGGCGAGCACGGGCCCGAGCCCGGGGAGCCCGGGGTCGCAGCCGACGACGGCACCGGCCCGCAGCCGCAGTCCTGGCAGGCCCTCGGCCGCGCGCAGCCGTTCCGGCACGACGGCCACGGCCGCCGCGCCGTCGCTGACCGGGGAGGAATTGCCCGCGGTCACCGTGCCCCCCGGCACGAACGCGGCGGGCAGCCGGGACAGCGACCTCATGCGCAGGGCGCGCGGCCACTGGTCGTCCTGCCTGCCGTCGAGCGCGACGATCTCCTGCCCGAACCGGCCCGCCTCCCGCGCGGCCAGCGCCTTGGCGTGACTCTGGTACGCGTAAGCGTCCTGGCGGTCACGGGTCACGCCACGGGCTGCGGCGAGCGCCTCCGCGGCGGGGCCCATGTCCGGATCCGCGTATCCGGCGGGGACGAACGGCGCCCGCTCGTACGGTACGTCCTCCTCGCCCGCGAGCCCTCGGTGGGCGCGCAGCGGCGCGGTCGATGCGCTCTCCGCCCCTCCGGCGACGACGAGGTCCATCTCCCCGCTGCGGATCGCCTGCCCCGCCAGCAGGATCGCGGCCAGGCCGCTGCCGCACTGCCTGTCGACCGTGACGCCCGGAACGCCGTGGCCCATCCCGGCGGCCAGCGCGGAGATCCGCGCGATGTTGCCTCCGGGACCGGTGCAGTTGCCGAGCACCACGTCCTCGACCGGGACACCGAGGCTCTCGACGTCACGGGCGACCGCCGCGACGACGGGGGCGGCGAGCCGGTCGACCGTCAGCGCCTTGAACGCGTGCGAGGCGGTGCCGATGGGAGTACGGCGGGCCGCCACGACGACCGGTTCCCGCCCCGTGCCGGGCGAGTCCCGCCACGCGCGCATATCGGATGAGTCCTCCTGCCGCATGTCAGGCGAGCCGCCGGATGTCGGGGTCGCCACCGGCCAGGCGGGCGGCGAGCAGGCCACGCGCAGGCTTGCCAGCGGGGGTGCGGGGCAGGTTCTGGACGGTGTACCAGCGTCTCGGCCGCTGCGCCACGTCCAGCCCGCCGCGCGCCAGCTCCTCCAGAGCCGCCCGCGGGGGCGGCGAGGCGCCCTCCGTCTCAAGGATCGCCGTGACCACGGCGCCGAGCTCGGGGTGCGGCGAGCCGACGACCACGACGTCGCCCACTCCCTGCGCCTTCCTGAGGACTTCCTCGACGTCCTCGGGCACGACGGTCGCGCCACCGGTCTGTATCGCGCCATCGCCCCGGCCGCGCAGCCGCAGGACCTCGCCCGGCCGGTACGGTTCCGCCACGTCGCCGACCGTCATCCAGCCCTCGCCGTCGGTCCTCAGCGGACCGGCCGCGCCTGCGAGGTATCCCTCGGCCAGCCAGGGCGAGCGCGCCCACACCTCGCCGAGCGCCTGCCCCGGGGCCGTCCTGACCTCGATCTCGACTCCGGGGAACGGGCGCAGGCCGGAGCCGTCCGGGTCTGCGGCGACGAACGACAGCTCGGTCGCGCCGTAGTAGGACACCACGTTCACCCCGGCGTCCGCCGCCAGGGCACGAGTGTCCGCGTCCAGTGCGGCCCCGCCGACCACCGCCGTGCGTAGAGCCGTCCGCCGCGGGCCTCCGGGCGCGCGCAGGGCCTCCAGCACGATGGGCAGGCGGTGCGGGACCACGTGGATCACGGTCGAGCTTCCCAGGTGGGCGGCCAGCGAGGCGGCGGGCCAGCGCCCCGGCACGACGGCCGTCGCGCCGGTCGCCAGGGCGTGCACGGCCGCGAAGCCGTACAGGGAGGACGACAGCGGGCCGGGGACCAGCACGACGTCGTCGGGGCCGATTCCGGCGAGTTCGCTCAGGTGCGGGAAGGATCCCGTCCACGACGCCCTGGTGCGCACCACGGCGCGCGGCCTGCCGGTGCTTCCCGAGCTGAAGCAGGCCCACGCCCGGTCGGCCGGGGCTGCGACCGCCCCGGCCCACGGTCCCGCCGCCGGGTTCCCCGCGCCTTCTCCCGTCCTGGCCCCCGCCGCCGGGCCCTCCGTCACGGGCAGCGGCGTCACGGGTAGCGGCGCCTCGACGCGGGCGTCCGCGGAGACCGCCTCCATGACCCGCTCCCGCCGGTCCGGCTCCCAGCTGTGGTCGCAGACCAGCGGTGTCGCTCCCACCAGGTCGGCGGCCAGCACCGCGGTGAGCAGGGCCACCGGATCGGCCAGGCTGATCGCGGCCAGCGCGCCACGCCCGATCCCGCGCCCGGAAAGGTGTCGCGCGGCGGCGGCGACCCTCCCGGCGAACTCGGCGTAGCTCAGATCACCCTCCGGCCCGCGCAGCGCGAGCCGGTGCGGGCGTTCCAAGGCGTGTCGCATCACCTGCGCGGCCACCGGCATGGGGGGTCAACGCCTCCCCGCGGCCTTGAGCCGCTCGCGGTGCACGGCGGGGACCGCGTCGGGGTAGGCCCGCTGCGTACCCCGCACCACCAGGGACGCGAGCACCGCCTTGATCGCGTCACCGGGCAGGAAGATGGCGCTGAGCAGCGCGGCGTCGCCCAGGGAAATCCCGCTGAACGCCGCCCGCATGGGGATGCCGAAGAGGTAGATCACCCCGATGCCGCCGACGAGGCAGGCGGTCACCAGCCGGACGATGCCCGGGTTCCGGCCGCCGCGCTCGACGATCCAGCCGGTCACGGCCGCGCCCGGGAGCCAGCCGATCAGGAATCCCACCGAGGGCCCGGCGAAGACGCCCAGGCCGCCGCGGCCACCGGCCAGCAGGGGCAGGCCCGCGGCGACGAGCACGAGCAGGACCGCGACGGCGAGAGCCCCCCTCCAGGCGCCCAGGATCGCGCCGGCGAGCATGACACCGAACGTCTGCAGGGTGATCGGCACCGCGTTGCCGAAAACGTTCAGCGCGCCCGGCAGGCCGAGCACGGCGATCAATGCGGCGAACACGCTGATCCGGGCCAGGTCCCCCGTGGAGAATCCACGGCCTGACGAGGGACCTGCCGCCTCTTCTGGTTGTGACAACGACTTCCCTTCATCTGTCATGAGGTCGATCCCACACCAAAACGTTCCGGTCGGCGCATGGAGAAACCCCACAACATTCTGCGCGACCGTCTGGGAGAACGGATACCGGCCACCGTACGCGTGCTGCTCATACTCGTACGAAGGAGGATATCCACTCACTTTCAGTGCCCGCCGTATGCCGTTCGGTGATACGGCCAGGTGACACCGTCCCTCACGACGCCCCTTCACGACGGACGCGACGGCGCACACGACGGCGGCGGCCGGCGGGCTCAGAGGGCGAGGGCGGCCAGTGCGGCCTCCACGGCGACGGTCTTGACCTCGTCGAACGGAAGGGTCGCGTGTTCCACCACGCAGTCCGACATGCCGCCGAGTGCCACGGTCGCGCGGATCCGCGCGGCGGCCGAGGGGTCGGGGCCGAGCAGGAGGACGGTCAGCCGCTTGCGCCACTCCCACATCCGGTCCATCAGGTCGAGCTCGACGAGCGCGGCGGGCGCGTGCAGGACCATCACGAGCACCTCGCGGTGCCGCCAGACGAGGTCGAAGTAGTCCTCCAGCAGCCGCCGCCCGTCCTCCCCTGCCTCACGCTCGGCGACGAACGCCTCCAGGCCGTCGACGAGCGGCTGGATGATGCTCCTGACCAGGTCCTCTCTCGACTGGAAGTGGTAGTAGAGGGCCGGTTTCGTGATGCCGAGCCGGTCGGAGATCTGCTTCAGGCTGGTGTTCTGCACGCCCTGCTCCAGGAAGAGCTCGCGCGCCACCGCCTGGATGCGCGTCTTGGTGTCCGAAGGTCTCGCCATGGGACCAAGGTTAGCGTTTACCTATCGTTCAGTAAGCCCTTGCGCCCGGCCGCGAACCGTGCTTACCTATCGTTAAGTAAAAAATTTACCTCCCGTTAAGTAAGGAGACGGCGCGTGCGAATCCTCATCTCCGGCGCCAGCGTCGCCGGTCCCGTCCTGGCCTACTGGCTCACCAGGTACGGCTTCGCCGTCACCGTGGTCGAGCGGGCCCCGGCACTGCGCAAGGCGGGCGGCCACGCGGTCGACCTGTTCCGCCCGGCCATGGACATCGTCGACAGGATGGGCCTGACCGAACCGGTCCAGGCCAGGAAGACCGGCACCGAGTGGCTCACGTTCCGGCCCGAGAACAGCGGCCGCCCGCACAGCCTGGAGATCGGCAAGCTGATGCGCGTCGTGTCCGACCGGCACGTCGAGATCATGCGGGACGACCTGGGCGAGATCTTCCACGAGGCCACCCGGAGCGACGTGGAATATCTCTTCGGCGACTCCATCGCCTCCCTTGCCGAGACCGCCGGGGGCGTCGACGTCACCTTCGAGCAGGGTCCCGCCCGCCGGTTCGACCTGGTGATCGGCGCCGACGGGCTGCACTCCAACGTCCGGCGCCTGGTCTTCGGCCCGGAGTCACGCTTCTCCACCTGGATCGGGGCCTACCTGGCGGTCATGTCGATCCCCAACTATCTGGGCCTGCGCGACCGGATGGACGGGGTCACGGGCGTCAACAGAATGGTGGGCGTATACGGCGGTGCGCACCTGGACGACGCCCGCGCGGTCTTCCTGTTCCGCCCCGGCGCCCCGCTCGACTACCACCACCGCGACGTCGACCGGCAGAAGCAGTTGCTGCGCGAGCAGTTCGCCGGGCTGGGCTGGGAGGTGCCCCGTCTCCTGGGCCGGGAACTGGACAACGCCTCGGCGTTCTACTTCGACTCGATCACCCAGCTGCGCATGGACACCTGGTCCAGGGGGCGGGTGAGCCTGGTCGGCGACGCCGGTTACTGCCCGGGTCCCGCGGTCGGCGGCAGCACCAGCCTGGCCGTCGTGGGCGCCTACGTCCTGGCGGGCGAGCTGGCCGAGGCCCGTGGCGACCACACCCGGGCGTTCCCCGCCTACGAGCGGGAGATCGGCGACTACGTACGGCGCAGCCGTACCTTCGCCGTCGGCGCCGCCAAGCGGCTCATCCCCGCCGACCGCCTGGGCCTGTGGAGTCTGATCCAGGGAGTACGGCTGATCAACCACGTTCCCACGCCGATCGCCCGCACCCTGACCGATCTCGGCGCCAGGGGCCTGCGGCTGCACGACGAGGTCGCCCTGAAGGACTACCCGCACAGGCCCGTCACGAAGGCGGACGCCCCCCGGTGATCCCCGCGAGGGCGGCCCCGGCACCGCGACGGGGCAGCGTGAAAGCGTCACCCGGCCTGCGCCCGGATGGGGATCAGGCGGGTGAGCTGCCCGCGTAGCACCGCCAGGGCGCTTTCCGGGTCACGTTGCCCCGCCAGCACGGCGACACCCAGCCCCGCCGCCATGGCCATCGGACGCCGTCATCCCGTCTACGCGATCGACACGATCGACGACCCGGGCGCCAGTGTCCAGCGCAGGCTCGTGACCGGTTCCGGCGACGCCGCCGCCTGGCTGTCGGGGGTCCTCACCGACCTCGGGTTGGACCGGGTGCACCTGGCCGGGCTTTCCTACGGCGGCTGGCTGGCGCTCAACCAGGCAGTTCACCGGCCGGAACGACTCGCCTCGGTCACCCTGCTCGACCCCGGCGGCCTGGCGAAGGTGCCCCTTCGCTTCATGCTCAGCCTGCTGGCGACCCTGTTCGCGATGCGGACGCCCGAGTCCTGGCGGCCGGCGCTGTACCGCCTGCTGGGCGAGCAGGCCCTGGTCGAACGTCCCGAGATCATGAGGCCCGTTCTGATCGGCGCCCGCGGATTCCGCCCGGATCGCAGCCCCGCACGGCGCTTCACCGACGACGAGCTCCGCCGGGTCACCGTGCCGACGCAGCTCATCGTCGGGCAACGCACCAAGATGTTCCGCCCCGCCCTGGCAGTCGCCCGCGCCCAGCTGCTCCTGCCCCTGCGTCACACCGAAATCGTGTCCGGCGTCGGCCACGCGATCCCGCTCGAGGCACCGGAACTGGTCACCGAACGTGTTCTCGGCTTCATTGGCCGCGCCGCCGATCAGACCTGAACCCGGAACACCGTCGATCAGACCTGAATCCGGCACCTCCCCTAACCACAGCGCTGACGCTCCGGGGCCTCACGCAGCAGCCCCAGCTTCTGGGCGCGCAGCACCGTGCCGAGCCGGTCGACGGTGTCGAGTTTGCGGTAGAGGTTCTGCAGGTGCTTGTGAACCGTTCGCACGGAGATGCCCAGGCGTCGTGCCATGCCGGCGGCGGGAAACCCCTCGGCCAGCATCAGCAGCACGGTGATCTCACGCGGCGTCAGGTCGTACTGCGCGGCGAGCTCGTGTGGCCGGCCCGGCTCGACGAGTGCCTGCCAGCGCGCCAGAAGCCCGTGCTGGGCTGAGGCGCCGGCCAGCAGGGGCTGGATGCGCGTGGCGTAGAGGCGGTCACGCTCCCTGAAGTCCTCTCCGGCCCGGTGGACGACGAAACCACGGACGTGACCGCCGACGTCGGGAAGCGGTATGCCGAGCATGTGGCGAGTGCCGAAGGCCTCGCGCGTCGCGCTGGCCGTCGCGCTGTGCAGCCACGCGCGTTCCCCGACGAGCTGCGTGGCCGTGCGCGGGCCGCGGTCCGCACGGGCACCGTAGTGGCCCGCGAACGGGTACCCGCGCCGGACGTGCTCCGAGCCCGGGCCCGCGAGCACGGACGCCTGTGTGGCGTCGCGATGCCAGACTCCGACCACGCCGCTGGACGGAGTCCACTCCACATCCTTCATGACCAGGACGGCGCCGTCCAGCGCGCGCATCAGCTCATCGGCAATCAGACGCCAGACCTGGTCAGACTGCCTGGCCTCCAGCACCTCCACAGCCAGGCCGAGCATCCTCTCGTAGTCGCCCCTCGGCAGGTGTGACACGGCCCCCTCCGTTGTCCATACGCACTTGTGCTCATGGCAGGTCCAACTATGGCGCTGCCATCGTAGAAATGTCCACAAGCGACCGATGGACGGAAAATCTGGGCCTGCACATCACACTTTTCCACGATCGGCAGAGGAAAACGCCCTATCACAAACCGATCTCATTTCGCGTGAACACCGCCCTCGCGCAACCGAGAAGAGAAACAGCGCAGAAAACCTCGTAATCCGGTGGCGATCGACGGTTCAGGAGTGCGCGAACAGAAAAATCACCCGACAGGCCGGAAAGCATCAAAGTGATGACTTCTCACGAAGCAGAGGGGCGACACATGAGCAACAGGCATATCGCTGAGAGTGGCTCACGAGGGTGGCGTAAGGCCGCGGCCGTCGCCGGAATCATCTTCTTCACCCTGCCAGGCACCGCGGTCGCGGCGAACGCCGCCTCCCCCGCCGGACATGCGCCCACACCTCCCGCATCGGCCTCGGCGCGCGCGCCCGCCGGCGCCCGGCAGAGCACCTCCGGTCACAGACGCGGCAAGGTCCAGGCAGTGGGTGCCGGCACGCGGATCTCCTTGCTGCGTGACGCCTGGGCGCACCACCTCCCTCGGATTTACACCACACCCGACCGCGTCTTCACCGCTCACCCCGGCGAGAATCTGGCCGCCCTCTGCCGGATCTCGGGAGACGTTTACCAAGGAAACGTCTTCTGGGATCTGGTCATCGACCGAAGTCAGGGAAATGCCATAGGTTATATCAGTGAAGCCGACATCGCGGGCGCCACTCCCCTGCCTGCATGCGGTTCGTCTTGAGCGTCGCGAAAATCCCCGGCTGCTTTTGTGAAATCCGGCGAAAACCGTCGGCCATGCCAGCCCGTGAAATCAGAGAATTCCCACGCCCCGCCCGAACGACCGGTTCCCGGGCTTAACCGCGTGAAGACGTGACCACGGATACAGGGGGTGTCCACGCCCGGCTTGTGACGGCCGAGCGTGGACACCATCGCGACCGCGTGCCGCATGTGGACGGGCGATCCGCTGAAGGCTCCGCCCAGTCCGGGATCACGGCGACCGACTGCCCCATCTGGCCAGGTAGTCCTGCAGTTCGCGGTGGCGGAACCGGTGAGCGTCTCTTTTACCCCGTCAGATACGAGCCTGCCGGAACACATGCGGCACGAGGTCCTGACCGTCACCGCGGTCTGTGACACCATAGTCAAGATCCCGGCTTCTGATCTGGTGTTGTCGGCGCCTCACCCATCGTCAGCGTCTGAAAAAGCACGGACATCCGCCCGTCCTCTCCCTGCAGGACGTATGAAGGAGACAGGAACGGCGTCCGCGCGAAAGGCGAGGAAAGCGTGAGCTTTGGGTTCCTGTTCTGCTTGATATGCGGCCTTGCCATCTGGGGTGTCGCGTTCGCCGTGAACCGAGCGGCGAGCCGGCTGCGCCGCGAGGGCCTGCGTGCCCAGGGCACCGTGATCGACAACGTGGAGGTTCGGGGGGACTCGGGCAGGGAGTGGGTGCCGGTCATCGGCTTCACCGACAACCTGGGCTATCCGGTGGAGTTCTCCCCTTCGGTGCGCACCGGGCGCAAGTGGCCGCCCGGCCGTACCGTCAAGGTGGTCTACCTGCCCGACAGGCCGCACGCCGCCCGGGTGGAGTCCTGGAGTGAGCTACGGCTGGGCGCCCTGGGCCTGTTCGTCTTCGGAGCGATGTTCATCGGGGCCGCGATCGCCATCGCCACGGGGCATTGACTTTTTCACGGCAGAAAGCGAGGAATCGACGTTGACGGGACGTGCGAGGAAGCTGGCGAAAAGGCTGCCGGAGACCGCGGGCATGCTGGTGGCCGGCCTCTACGCCCTGGGCTGGGGGTTCAGGGAAGTCTCCCTGGCCTGGCGTCTGCACCGGCGCGGCCTGCGCGCCGAGGGACTCGTGGTGGAGAACGTCCGCTACGTGGACCCGGATTCGTCGGGGCCGAGCTGGGCCCCGGTGATCGTCTTCACCGACAACACGGGCAACCGGGTGGAGTTCACCCCGCAGGCGCACGGCGGCGGCCTGGGGCTGTCCACCGGCCGTACGGTCCGGGTCATCTATCTGCCCGAAAGTTCACAAGATGCCCGGGTCGACACCTGGCAGCACCTGCTGCTCCCGTCCCTGCTGGCCATCACCGCAGGCCTGGTCTTCGTCGGCTTCGTCACCTTCGTCGTGGTCAACCTCTGACAGCGCCCGAATCGACGGTGCGTGCGAGCCGCCGACAGGCCGCTCCAGCACCGGAGAGCGGCACGCCGACTTCTTTTACATTTTCCTTTACTTTCTTTTACATTAAGGAAGGTTTGACTTCACAACCACCTCCGCGCCTCGAAGTGCGTCCATCCGGGCGAAGGTTGGCCCGCCGGAGCGCCAAGGACGGAGCATTGACGGATCGATCAAGGTCGAGCGCACAAAATCCCAGCTCACCACAGTTCACCTGAACGACCATCCAACGGAGGACCGATCGCCATCCGACCGCCCCAGCAGTTAAGTCGGTTGACTTAACTAAGTCAACCGACTTATGTTGTCTCTGACAAAGACAGGGGAGAGTGACCGTGAGTAACATCCGTATCGACGTTCCCGAATACCCCTTCCGCAGCCCCGGTGCGCTGGAGCCGTCACAGGAGTGGGCCGAGCTGCGGGAGGAGTGCCCCGTGGCCCCCATCAGACTGGCCAGCGGGGACGAGGCGCTGCTGGTGACCCGCTACGACGACGTGCGGCAGGTGCTGGCCAACCCCCGCTTCACGCGCCGGCTCGACGCCGACGACGCCGCCCGGGTCACCGCCAACGAGTCCGGCGGCGTCTTCGGCGACAGCGGCATGGGGATAAACGACGACAACCACCGGATGTGGCGCCAGCTGGTCGGCAAGGCGTTCACCGCCAAGCGCGTCATCGCGATGCGGCCCAGGATCGAGGCCATGGCCGAGCACCTGGTCGGAAATATGACCGTCCAGGGGGCACCGGCCGACCTGGTGAGCGCCCTCGGCTTCCCGCTGCCGGTGTGGGCCATCTGCGACCTGCTCGGTGTGTCCGACTCCGACCGCGACAAGTTCGCCTACTGGTCCGACACCATGCTCAGCATGACCAAGTACGGCCAGGACGAGATCGACGCCGCCCAGGCCGAGTTCGACGCGTACCTTGTCGCGCTCGCCGACGCCAAGCGCGCGGAGCCGGGCGACGACCTGATCAGCGAACTGCTGTCGATCGCCGGGGAACTCGACGGACGGCTGACCGAGCAGATGGTGCTGGTGACCGCCAAGGGCCTGCTGGTCGCCGGGCACGAGACCACCGCCAACATGATCGGCAAGATGGTCGCCATGCTGCTGTCCGACCGCACCCGCTGGGAACAACTGCTCAGCGACCGGGAGCTCATCCGCCCGGCCGTCGAGGAGGCCCTGCGCCTCGACGCCAACCCCGGTTTCGGCATCCCCCGCTACATCGGCGAAGAGGCCGAGGTGGCCGACGAGACACTGTCGGCGGGCACCACCGTGGTGTGCAGCATCGCCTCGGCCAACCGGGACGACAGGCAGTTCGAGCAGGCCGACCAGATGAGACTGGACCGCTCGCCCAACCCGCACCTGACGTTCGGCGCCGGCCCGCACTCCTGCCTCGGCCAGGCGCTCGCGCGCACCGAGCTGCAGACCGTGCTCAAGGTGCTGCTCGACCGTCTGCCCACGCTGGAGCTGGCCGTCCCGGCCGAGGAGCTCAAGCGCCGCGAAGGACTCATCGTCGGCGGCCTGGAGCAGGTGCCCGTGCGATGGTGACGGCGACCCGCAGGCCCGACCGGGCTCGGGAGACCCGCGTGGCCATCCTCGACGCCGCCGAACGGCTGTTCGCCGAGCACGGCGTCGGGGAGGTCTCCAACCGCCAGATCAGCGAGGCGGCCGGGCAGGCGAACAATTTCGCGGTCGGCTACCACTTCGGTTCCAAGGCCGACCTGGTGCGGACGATCGTGCGCCACTACACCGAGCAGACCGAGCAGCGGCGCCTGCGCATGCTGGCCGAGATCGGCGCCTCCGACGACCTCCGCGACTGGGTCTCCTGCCTGGTACGGCCCGCCATCGATCACTTGGCTGCGCTGGGAGTGCCGAGCTGGCGGGCCCGTTTCATCGCGCAGGTCACCACCGTGCCCGCCCTGTGCGAGGTCCTCGTCGAGGAGTCCATGGCGGCCCCCTCGATGCGGCGCACCCACGAGGGCATGTTCCGCCTGCTGCCCGGCCTGCCCGAGGAGGTGCACCGCGAGCGCGGCGACATGAGCCGCCTGCTGATCGTGCACACGCTGGCCGAGCGCGAGCGCGCCCTGCACGAGGGCGCCCCTACGGCGCGCACGACCTGGGAGGCCACCGCCGTCGGCCTCGTCGACGCACTGATCGGCCTGTGGCTGGCACCGGTCACCACTGTTCGCTGAACCGGTGGAACACGTGTCACACGTGAAGTGAGGAACGAGAGGGTCATAGCAGGCGACAGCACTCCCGGCACCGGCTTAGCGTCGGCGCACCACGGCCGGTCCGGGTGCCTGGCCATCGACGGCGACCGCTCCTTGCACGACCCGTACGACCTGCATGAACCGTCGACCCGTACAACCTGCATGACCGAAGGAAGGCTCCCATGAAAGTGACCGTCGACACCGACAAGTGCTGCGGCGCGGGGCAGTGCGTGCTGCTCGCTCCCGATGTGTTCGATCAGGGTGAGGACGACGGCATCGTGATCCTGCTCGACCCGGCCCCGGCCGAGGAGCACCACGCCGCCGTCCGCGAGGCCGCCCACGTCTGCCCGGCCGCCGCGATTTTCGTGGAGGAGTGACCTCGACCGACGTCTGTCCCACCGCCGTAATCACCGTGAAGGAGTGACCTCCACCGGGCCTGAGAGCGCGCCGGTTGCCTCATAGCCGGTTGCCTCATAGCCGGTTGCCTCATAGAGGAGAGCCCGAAGGTCTTCTCTCGCCTCCTCACCGTCCGCCCAGGTCCAGCCGAACCATCGCGCCGCCGTCCGGGGCGTTGGCGAAGGTGAGGGTCGCCCCCAGGACACGTGCCTGCCCGGCGGCGATGGTCAGGCCGAGGCCGACACCGTCCCCACGGGCGGCCGAGCCGGTGCCGAAGCGCTGCGGACCATGCTCGCGGAGGGTGACGAGCATCGCCTCGGAGAAGCCTGGACCGTGATCCCTGACCGTCATGGCGGTTCCGGTCACGCTGACCAGCACGGGCGGGGCGCCGTGCCTGGCCGCGTTGGTGACCAGATTGGCGAGGATCCGCTCGACCCGGCGCGGGTCGGTCTCCACCTCGGCCTCGCCGGAGACGACGACCTCGACGTCCGGCACCCCCGATGCCGTGACCGCCCGCCTGACCAGCACCCCGGACGAGCGGATCTCCCTGACCGGCGTTTCGGCGGAGGCGTCCAGCCGCGCCACCTCAAGGATGTCCTCGACCAGGCGGCGCAGCGTCGCGGCACTGTCTCTAACCAGTTCGGCGGGACGCCCGGACGGCAGCAGCCCTGCCGCCGTGACCAGTCCGGCGACGGGGGTGCGCAGCTCGTGAGCGATGTCGGCGGTGACCCGCTGCTCGGCCTCCAGCCTGGCCCGCAGCGCGTCGGCCATCTGGTCGAGCGCGGCTCCGACGGCCGCGATCTCGTCTTGGCCCCGAGCCTCGACCCGCGCGGACAGATCACCCTCGGTGATGTGCGTGGCCGTTCTCGCCACCGCGCGGATCCTGCGGCTGAGACCGCCCGCGACCGCGAACCCCACACCGGAGGCGAACAGGGCCGCCGCTAGGCCGGAGCCGAGGAGGATCCGGTCGAGCTGGGCCAGCTCCGCGTTCTCCGCGTCGTAGGGACGGCGCAGCGAGAGCGTCTGGCCGCCCATCTTGGTCGCCGCCCAGAGGGTGACGCCGTCCTGCAGGTAGGTGACCCGCGTTCCCTCGCCGACCGCCCCGGCCAGCGGCGTGGGGACAGGACCTGTCGTCAGCGGGGTGTCCTGCCCCTCCTGGTAGCGGATCAGGGTGCTCGTCAGCTCGGCGTCCAGGCCACGCCGCGCGGCGTCGAGCGTGACGACGGCCGTGCGCGTGTGGACGAGGAGGCTCAGGACTGTGGCGACGAGCACCGACATCCCCGCGATGACCAGGCTGAGTTTCGCCCGCAGACCCATGCCTCATCTCCGCAGCTTGTAGCCGAAGCCGCGCACGGTCTCGATGCGGTCATTACCGATCTTGGTCCTGAGCCGTTGGACATGGACGTCGACGACCCGGGTGTCGCCCTCCCAGGCGTAGTCCCAAACCCGGTGAAGCAGGGTGTCCCTCGACAGCACGACCCCGGGCTCGGCGGCGAACTCCAGCAGGAGCTTCAGCTCGGTCGGCGTCAGCGCGAGCCGCTCGCCGCGCAGCCGTACCTCCATGGACTCGACGTCGATCTCCAGGTCACCGAACGAGAGCACCGGGTTCACCTGCTCGGGTACGGCGGCGCGGCGGAGCACGGCCCGGATCCTGGCATGGAGCACGGCGGCGTCGAACGGCTTGGTGACGTAGTCGTCGGCTCCGGCCTCCAGGGCGTTGATCACGTCGATCGCGTCGGACCTGGCGGAGATCATGATGATCGGGGTTCCTCCCGCCTCTCTGATCCGCCTGGCCAGGCTGACCCCGTCCAGGTGCGGAAGCATGACGTCCAGCAGCGCGACGTCCGGGGACTGGGCACGGAACTCCGCCAGGCCGCCCAGCCCGTCGGACGCGGTCCGCACCCGCATGCCGTACAGCTCCAGGGCCATGCCCGTGGCTTCACGGATCACCGGGTCGTCCTCGACGAGAAGCACATCGGTCATGTCTCAGGGCTCCGGCACCGAGAGTTTTCCGCCGGTCAGCTCCTTGGCCTTGTCCGGAGGCAGCCCGTCCGCGCTCACTGTGAAACGGCCGTAGTATCCGGCCCGCTCGTGCCAGGTGAGATGGCTGAGCGTGATCGTCCCCGGGTACGGCTTCTCCTGACAGCCGGGCAGGCACCACGTGCCGCTCAGCTCGCCCGTTCCCACAGCGCTCTCCCCTCCCCAGGACTCCCAGCGAATCCCCGTGACACTGCTGAACTCGTCCAACGCGAGCCTGCTCGGCCGTCGCAGCGGATCACCCGGATAGGCGACCACGTAAACGGGCCCCCGGGGCGGTGCGGACGGCGGCTCCGAGCCCTCGACACGCACGCCGCCATCCGCCCCGCACCCGGCCGCCGCCAGAACGGTGGCGCACAGGAGAGCCGCTCTCTTCACACCGGTCATCATCGTGTGGAGGGTATGCGACCAGCCAACCCCTCCGCTCAGGAACGCCCAGTTCAGGAGGTGGAAAGCGGCAGAGGAAGAGCCCCTCTCAGCGTGTCGTCAAAACTGTCCGGCTGAGGGAAGTCACCGCCGATGTCGAACCTCGTGAAATAGCGCTTCCCTCCCACCTTCTTGACCTTGCTGAGAGTGATCGTCGCGTCGTACGGATTCGTCTGGCACGCGGGCAGGCACCACGTCCCGCTCAGCTTTCCGCTGCCGACCGCCCTTCCCGGCCCCCAACTCCTCCAGGTGATCCCCTTGAGGGTGCTGAACTCGGACACGACCAGGTTCGCCGGACGCTGGTCGGGCCGCCCGTCCTCGGCCCCGTACAAATTGATCACGTAGACCGGCTCCGCCTCCGGGGACACCACATGAGCCACCGGCTCCTCCCCAAGAGGCGCCACCTGCGACACCCCTGCCCCACAGGCCGCCGACATGAGCCCGAGCAGCGCGACCACCACGGTCACGATGATCCTTCGCATGTGTTCCCCCTTCGTTCTCGTGCACGCCGGAACTCAGACGGGGAGCGCGTCACCACGCCCCCGTATCCGGCACGCCGGTGACAGTAGGAGGGAAACTTCTCGGTCTTCCTGCGGCTATGTAACAGCGCGTCATCACCACATCGAGCCGATCAAGTAGAGGCGATGAGGACCACCACAGAGACCGGCATCGCGCAACCATTCGGCCGTTATGGCCCTTCCGTAGGGGTGGGCGGCAGTTCCACAACGGCGGCGTCGGGCCGTACGGCATGGTGCCGCTGGGGCATGGCGCGCCGGTTTTCCCGGGAGCGGAACGGCGGCGCGAGGCATACGGCATCGGCGGGAAGGGGGGGTCGAGCTGGGGAGTCCCCTCTTCGAGGTGGTGGCCGTGCTGGCCCAGGGGGTCAAGCAGCGGGAGTTGCTGAACTGGGGCGGGGCAGCGTTTCGGGTACTGGGGGTCGCGACGATCGAGCCTCACGCCTTCGAGACGGGCCGGGGCCGGTTCAGGACTTCGACGCCGGTGGTGATGAAAAGGAGCTGACAGCGCCAGAAGTCCCTCGTGTTCGTTGAGCAGAAGTTCTCGCCTCTACGGCACAGCCCACTGTCGTGGGTGGTCCGGCCGGTGCCCGACCACCCACGTGCACCGCGCCCTACCGGCCCAGCACCCGGCGGATCCACGTGCGACGCGTCTGAAGCGCGTACGCCGCCAGTTTGCTGTCCGGGCAGAAGACCTCGAAGCCGTGGAAGCCGCCGCTCCACACGTGGAGTTCGGCCTCGCCGCCCGCGGCCCAGATCCGGTTGGCGTACTCGACCGACTCGTCACGCAGGAGTTCGGCGGATCCGAGTTCGATGTAGGCCGGGGCAAGGCCGGACAGGTCGGTCGCTCGGGACGGCACGGCGTACGGCGAAACGTCGGGATCGCCGACCTTGTCGCCCAGGACGGCCTGCCAGCTGAAGACGTTGATGTGCCGGTCCCAGGTGCCGATGCCGTCGTACTGGTGACTGGAGACCGTCTCGCTGCGGTCGTCCAGCATGGGGACCAGCAGGAGCTGCCCGGCCAGCTTTGGGCCCTTGCGGTCGCGGGCCATCAGGGCCATCGCCGCGCTGAGGCAGCCGCCCGCGCTGCCGCCCATGACGATGATCCGCTCCGGGTCGAGACCCAGCTCCTGTGCGTGTTCGGCCATCCAGACCAGTCCGGCGTAGCAGTCCTCCGCGGGGCCGGTGCCGGGGTTCTCCGGGGCGAGACGGTACTCCACGTTGACCACCACGAAGCCGAACTCGACAACGAGGTCGACCAGGCGGGGGGTGTCCATGTGCCGGTCGCCCATGACCAGGCCGCCGCCGTGCATGTTGTACAGGCCGGGGGCGCCCTGGACCCGCTCCCTCGGGCGCAGGACGGTGACGGCCAGATCGGGGCCGCCAGGCTGTCCTGGAATCGTCCGCTCCTCGACGTCCACCGGGCGGTCGCCGATGACCGCCTCCGGCGGCGCCGCCATGGCCGCCATCCCCGCGCGTGCGGCGGGCAAGGTCTCCAGGGTCACCGGCGCCGGGGCCGGGCCGTCACCGCGCATCGCGGCGAGCATCCGCTCGAGCTCGGGGTCGAAGGGAACGGGGGTAACTGTCGTCATGCGAAACCTCGGCGCTCTGGAACGCGGGCGTCCTCGCCCGTCGCCGTCAGCATAGAAGTCACCCAAGGTCCCGGTTGTCCGCCCCTGCCTTCCTCTTGCTCCGGCTGCCATCCGTCGACCGGCCGGGCGCCGTCCAGTGCCCGCGGCGGGCGGGAGACCCCCGCAGCTTCACGCGGGCGCCCCGATGGCGCCGCCGTTCTCCAGCACGTCGCCCAGTTCGGCGGCCACCGCGTCCGCGCCGCCCAGCGAGAACGCGATCTGGCGACCCCAGAGGAAGTAACGGTGAATCGGGTAGTCGACGTCGGCGCCGATGCCGCCGTGCAGGTGCTGTGTGGCGTGCACGACCCGCAGCCCACCCCGGGACGCCCACCACTTGGCCACGAGCGTCGCGGCCTCCGCCTGATCCTCCTGACCGGTGTCCATCAGCCACGCGGCGCGCTGGGTGGTGAGCCGGATGCTCTCGGTGTCCAGATAGGCGTCCGCGGCCCGTACGGCCACAGCCTGGTTGGTGGACAGCGGCCGGCCGAACTGAACCCGCTCTGAGGTGTAGGCCGCGGTCATCCGCAGCGCCTCCTCGCACACGCCGAGCTGGACCGCGGACATCGCCAGCCGGGCGCGCCGCCGGATCCACCGCGCGATCTCGGCCCCGTCACCGGACAGCACGTCCACGGCCGGTACCACGGCTCCGTCGAAGCGGACGGCGGCGTGGCTCTCACGGCTGGTGACGTGCGCCGCGGTGATGCTCACACCCGGCTGGCCGGTCGAGACGACCATGACCGCGACCTCGCCGGACGTCGTGCCGACCGGCACGACGATCGCGGCGGCGGCCTCGGCGCCGGGGACGGAGGCCAGGTCGCCCCTGAGCGTCCAGTTCTCGCCGTCCCGCTCCGCCCTGACCGCCCAGGAGTCACCCGAGGTGTTCTCGAACGCGCCGGTGAGGATCGCCGAGCCGTCCAGCACACCGGGTAGCCAGCGCTCGACCTGCTCGGCGGTGCCGAACCTGGCGAGGGGCAGGGCCGCCATGCTCAGCGTGGCCCACAGCGGCACCGGAGCCACGCGGCGGCCCTGCTGCTCCAGCAGAGTCACCAGCCCGAGCATGCCCATGCCGGCGCCGCCCGCCTCCTCGGGCAACGGAATCCCGAAGACGCCGGCTTCGGCCAGAACCGACCACAGCCGCCGGTCGATCCCGCCTTCGGAGATCTCAACCTCACGCACCCGGTCAACCGGCGCCAGGTCCCCGAAGATCTTCTCGGTCAGGCTCCGGACCGCCCGCAGGTCGTCGTCGAGTTCGAAGTCCATATGAATTCCTCCTGCTCTTGGCTGGTCACGTGGCGTTCGCGTTGCGTCGGGAGGCCAGCGTCATGCCCAGGCACTTGGCCGCCACGATCTCCCGCATCACTTCGTTGGTTCCGCCGCCGAAGGTGTTGTTCTGCGCCCGGCGGCCGAGGGTCTCCACCCGGCCCTCCAGCGCGGCTCCGGAACTCCCGGGGCGGAGCAGCCCCTGCGCGCCGAGGATCTCCTGCAGCATTCCGTACGCGCTGACGACGGCCTCGGTACCGAAGATCTTGGCGGCGGCGGAGTCTCCGCCGCCGAGGCTGTTGCCCGCCACATCGGCGATCAGCCGCAGGTTCATCAGGTCGGCAGCACTGAGCAGCGCGTAGATCTCCGCGAGTTTGCCGCGCACCCACGGCACGTCGAAGAGCCTGCCGTCTCCGGAGCGCTGCCGCTTGGTCCATTCGAGGACCTCGGAGAACAGCTCGTTGGCGATGCCGCCGCGGGCGGCGAGGGCCACCCGCTCGTGGTTGAGCTGGTTCGTGATCAGCTTCCAGCCGCCGTTGAGCTCGCCCACGAGGTTGACGACCGGCACCCGGACGTCCTCGTAGTAGGTCGCCGAGGTGCTGATCCCGCCGACGGTGTGGATCTCGGTGACCGAGAAACCGGGGGCCGTGGTCGGCACCAGGACGACGGAGATGCCCTTGTGGCGTGGCGCGTCGGGGTCGGTGCGGACGGCCAGCCAGATCCAGTCCGCGTACACGCCGGCGCTGGTGAAGATCTTGTTGCCGTTGATCACCAGCTCATCGCCGTCGAGCCGCGCCCTGGTCTGCAACGAGGCGAGGTCGGTTCCGGCGCCCGGCTCGGTGTAGCCGATCGCGAAGATGAGCTCGCCGGTCAGGATCCGCGGCAGGAAGAAGTCCTTCTGCTCCTGGGTTCCGTGCTTCATCAGGGCCGGGGCCACCGTGTTCAGGGTGACCAGGGACAGCGGCGCGTTGGCCCGGATGACCTCGTCGTAGAAGACGTAGAGGGCCTCGGGGTCCTCACCTCGCCCGCCGTACTCCGCAGGCCAGCCCAGGCCCAGCCAGCCGTCCCTGCCCATCTGGCGCAGGATCCGGCTGAACGTCGGCCCGCCCTCGGTCTGGTCCACCAGGTCGCGGCGGTCCTCCTCGTCGATGAGGCCGGCGAAGTACTCGCGCAGTTCCTTGCGCAGGGCTCTGGACTCCGGGGAAAGGTCCGGGTGCATGGCGTGCAACTCCTTTGTGCGACGGTCGGGACAGGTCGTGCCAGCACGGTGACCTGTCATGGCGTGAGGCCGGCTCACCGGGGGAGGCCGAGGACCCGCTGTGCTATCACGTTGAGCTGGATCTCGATCGTGCCGCCTCCGAAGAGAACAGCCGGAAGCCCGATGTGGTCGATGACGTGATCGGCGTCCGGATCCACGACACAGCCCAGGGGACCGAGCAACCTCAGCAGCTCGCGGGAGCCCTCTCGCTGCGCAAGGGTGTTGTAGACCTTGAGCACGCTGATCTCGGCGCCCACGTCGAGGTTCGACAAGCGGGCCAGGACGCTGCGCAGGTTCAGGGCCGACAACGCGATCTCGCGCGCGACGCCGCGCCCCAGCGCCCGCACCGTCTCCTGCCTGCCGGCGTCGTGCCCGCCGGTTTCGAGGAGTCGCCTGATGCGGTCGGCGGAGCCGTGATGGAGCTTGGTCGAGCCCATGCTGAGCCGTTCGTTGGACAGCGTCGTGACCGCGAGCCTCCACCCATGACCGGGTTCCGCCACCAGGCACTCGTCCGGCACGAAGACGTCGTCGAGGAAGACCTCGTTGAACTCGGAAAGACCCGTGGCCTGGCGCAGTGGCCGCACCTCAACCCCGGCCGACCTCATGTCGACCAGGAAGTACGACAGCCCCTGGTGCTTGGGGACGTCGGAGTCGGTCCTGGCCAGGCACACGCCCCAGTCCGCCTCGTGGGCGAGCGAGTTCCAGACCTTCTGCCCGCTGAGCGACCAGCCGCCGGGTACCTTCCGCGCCTTCGTGGACAGGCCGGCCAGGTCGGAGCCGGCGCCGGGCTCGCTGAACAGCTGGCACCAGACGATCTCCCCACGCAGGGTGGCACCGATGAAGCGTTCCTGCTGGGCGGTGGTTCCGTGGACGAGAAGGGTGGGCAGCACCCACTCCCCGATGACGGTCGTTGGCTGGACCAGGCCGCGACGCGCGAACTCCCCGCCGATCACGGCCTGTTCCGCCGGGCCCGCGCCCAGGCCGTACGGGGGCGGGTAGTGCGGTGACACGAGTCCGGCGTCGGCCAGCCGGGCCCGGCGTGCGCCGCCGCGGCTCGTGGCCCACCCGGAGCCGGTCACCTCCTCCTCGGGGAGCGCGAGAACCTCGTCCAGCGCGTTCCCCACCTGTATGCGCAGCTCAGCGAGGTCGTCCTCGCCGACGAAGGAGAAGTCACGCCGTCCCTTCAGCGCCGCCTCACCCAGACGGGTGGCCCACCGTTCCTCCGCGCCCGCGGCGGAGGCGACACTGATCGCGCGCCGCCAGTAAAGATGGGCGTCGTGTTCCCAGGTGAAACCGATCCCGCCGAGCACCGTGACGCATTCCAGGGCGGTGTCGACCGCCAGCGGCAGCGCGGTGATCGCGGCCTGCGCCGCGGCCAGTTCCTGCTGGAGCGTCGGCTGGTCCGCGGCCCGGGCGGCGTCCCAGGCCGCCGCACAGGTGATCTCCGACCGGACCAGCATCATCGCGGCCTTGTGCTGCACGGCCTGGAAGGCGCCCACGGGGCGGCCGAACTGCACACGGGTCTTGGCGTGCTCGACCGCGGTGTCGAGACACCAGGCCGTGATCCCGCTCGCCTCCGCGGCGAGCAGGGCGTTGACGGTGAGGTCCACGCGGGCGGGCACAAGTCCCCGGAGCACCCGCTCCTCGTCCACCCGGTGCGCGTCGAGTTCGAGGCGGCCGACCGAGCGGGTCAGGTCGGTCCCGTCGTCGGCGCCGATCGCCACCGAGGGTCCCTCTGCCAGCCGGAACCACAGCGACTCACCCGGGCTGTCCTCGACGTCGGCGCGCACGATCACGATCTCGGCACCCGGAAGCCCCAGCACGGGCCCCGTGGTCCCGCTGACGGTCCACCCGTCCCGGCTCCGCGCCGCACTGAGGCCCCGCCCCACCACGAGAGCACCGGTCGCACCCTCGCTGAAGGCCGTCAGCAGTTCACCTGCGGGTTCCAGGGACCCACTACCGGCCTCGCCATCCGTCCGGGCCGAGGCGACCACGGCGCTCGCGAGCACCGTCGGCAGGTACGGGCCGGGAAACAACGCCTTCCCCAGCTGTTCGGCCACCACGGCCAGTTCTGGCAGGCCCGCCCCGCCGCCGCCATACTCCTCCGGCAGATGCAGGCAGTGCAGGCCCAGAGGCAGCATGGCGTCCCAGGAGTCAGGGCGGCCCCCTGCCGCATACTCGGCGAACCGCGCTCGGGTCGCCTCGACCGGGGCGGTACGGCGCGCGAACGCCGCCACGCTCGCGGCGAGATCGCGGTGCTCGTCGTTCAAGGGGAGAGGCACAGGTCATTCCTCGTCATGGAAGGCGTCGCGGAAGGTGTCGGGAAGGTGCGGTGACGGTCCGGCGTCCGTCAGAGCCGTTCGAGGATCAGGCAGGTGGTCGCGGCCGAGGCGCAGATCGCGATCATCGCGGTCTGCCGGTCGCGGCGTTCGAGCTCGTCGAGGGCGGTCGCGATCAGCCTGATCCCGGTCGCGCCCGCCGGGTGGCCGAGCGCGATGGCGCCGCCGTTGACGTTCAGGAGCTCCTCGTCGACGTCGTGGACCCGGGCGAACGACATCGGCACCGAGGCGAACGCCTCGTTGACCTCGAAAAGGTCGATGTCGCCGATCGTCATCCCGGCCCGCTTCAGCACTCTCGAGGCGGCGGCCACGGGACCGTCGAGCATGAACTCGGTGTCTCCCCCGATCACGCACTGGCCCAGGATGCGAGCCCTCGGGGCGACGCCGAGCGAGCGGGCGCGCTCCCGCGACATCAGGACGGCCGCGCTCGCGCCGTCGGACACCTGGGACGACGTGCCCGCGGTGTGCAGGCCGTCCTCCTTTGTCGGGTTGAGCCGCCCCAGGGCCTCCATGCTGGTCTCCCTGATCCCCTGGTCACGGTCGACGACCTGAGCGTCCGCCCCGTCCTCACCCGGCACGGAGACGGGGATGATCTGGGAGTCGAAACGGTGCGCGTCCCAGGCCGCCCGTGCCCGCTCCTGCGAGCGCAGGCCGAACGCGTCGATGTCCTGGCGGGTGAGCCCCCGTCTGCGAGCGATCCGGTCGGCCGCGGTGTACTGGTCCGGCATGTCCACCGACCAGTCGGCCGGGCGCGGAGTACCCGGGCCCAGGCCGACCTTTGCGGTGAGCGGCACCCGCGACATCAGCTCGACACCGCAGGCGACGCCGACGTCGAGCGTGCCCATGGCGATCTGCCCGGCGAGCAGCAGCACCGCCTGCGCGGCCGTTCCGCACTGGGCGTCGATGGTCGTCGCGCCGGTGTCCGTCGGCAGGCCCGCGTGCACCCAGGCGGTACGGGCGATGTTCCCGAACTGCTCACCGATGGGCGTGACACACCCGCCGATCACCTGCTCTACGAGCGCGGGGTCCACATCCAGCCGATCCAGCACCCCGCGCTGGGCGCGGCCGAGAAGGTCGGCGGCGTGCAGCCCGGCGAGCCAGCCGTTCCTGCGTCCGAACGGCGTGCGCGCCGCGTCAACGATGACCGGTTCCACCGGCCTGCTCCTTTCCGTCGAAACCTGTCACGTCGAGTCCTCGTTCCTTGGTCAGGTCGAGGCTCACGAAGCTCTGACCGGTGGCGTCCTGTGCGCAGCCGATGCCCCGGCCTGCGCCGGTCACCGGTGCCCCGCGTCCCCCGAAGCGTCTGGTCCCCGTCGTCCTCGCCGTCACTTCCATGCCGCCGCGAACCGGTGGATGCTGTCGGTGATCCGCTTGACCTCGGCGTCGCTGAGCCCGTGGCTCATGCCAAGGGTCATGCCGCGTTCGAAGACCTCGTCGGCGAACGGCAGTCCTTCCTCCGGCTGCCGGAACTCGACGCCGGCCATCATCGGGTGCCGGGTCACGTTGCCGCTCCACACCGTCCGGGTGTCGATGCCGTCGGCCTCGATGGCCTCCTGCAGGTCGCTGCGGCTGAACGGCGCGTCCTTGCTGATCGTCATCGGGTAGCACAGCCAGGCGGTGTCGAGACCCTCGGTCTCGCGCGGCACGGTGAAGAACTCGGGGTGGCTGCCGTAGGCGGCCGTGTATGCCGCGAAGATCTCCTTGCGCCGTTTGTGGTTGTCCCCCAGCTTGTTCAGCTGCTGCACGCCATAGGCCGCTCCCAGCTCGGACGGCTCGAAGTTCCACGGCAGGACGTCGAAGATGAAGTCGTTGTCGTAGTCGACGCCGTCGAGGTCCTCGCGGAAGACCCTGCCTGCGCCGGAGGTACCGAACAGATTCGGCTCGGACCGGCGACCCCACCGGCGCAGCAGCAGGGCCTTGTCGCGAAGCCCGTCGTCGTCGACCATCACCATGCCGCCCGTGCCCGCGCAGGTGATGATGTGCGCCATTGAGAAGCTCGTGACGCTGATGTCGGCGCGGGCGCCCGTGGGCGTGCCCCTCAGGGTGGGGCCCAGGGCGTCGCAGGAGTCCTCGATCACCTTCAGGCCGTGCCGGTCGGCGATCTCGCGTACGGCGTCCCAGTCGGGGGCGTTGCCGGCCAGGTTCGGCAGCAGGATCGCCCCGGTCCTTTCGGTGACCATCGCCTCGATCTTGGTCACGTCCACGTTGTACGTGTCCGGTTCGACGTCGACGAAGACCGGCACCAGTCCGGCGCGGACGATCGGCGCGACGTCGGTGGAGAAGGTGAGCGGCGAGGTGATCACCTCGCCGCCGGCCGGAAGACCGAGCAGTTCGACGGCCAGGTAGAGCGCGGAGGATCCCGAGTTACACATGACGCCCAGCGCCTTGCCGCTGAGGGTGGGGACGCGCGTCTCCATTTCGTTGACGTGCCGCCCGATTCGCAGGCCCTGGTGCCCGCTGCGCAGCACGTTGAGGACGGCCTGGATCTCCTCTTCTCCGTGCACCGCCCGGGCATAGGTGATTCGTTCGGTCATCGTGACTCCTTGATTCGGGGGGTGAATGTTCTGCGTGGCTCGTTCAGCCGTCGGCGCCGAGCACGAGTGCGCTGTGCGGCACGGGCGATCCGCCGGTCACGAGAACGTTCTCGATCGGCTTGGCCGGCTGGTTCGTCGAGGTGCCGCGGATCAGGCGCACGCCTTCGGCGATCCCGTTGACGCCGTGGATGTAGCCCTCGCCGAGCTGTCCGCCATGCGTGTTGACGGGCAGCAGGCCGTCGACCTCGAGGTTGCCGTCGGCGACGAAGTCCTTCGCCTCGCCGAGTCCGCAGAAGCCGTACTCCTCCAGTTGGAGCAGGACCATCGGGGTGAACGCGTCGTAGAGCACGGCCGCGTCGATCTCCGCTGGCCCGAGGCCTGCCTGACGCCACAACTGGTCGGCGACCAGGTTGACCTCGGGCAGTCTGTCGATGTCGTCGCGGTAGTAGCTGCTCATTGAGATCTGCTGCGGGCCGACGCCCTGGGCGGCCGCCCTGATCACGGCGGGCGGGTTGGGCAGATCGCGGGCCCGCTCGGTGCTCACGATGACCAGTGCCTGCCCGCCGTCACTCTCCTGGCAGCAGTCGAGCAGGCGCAGCGGCTCGGCGATCCAGCGAGAGTTCTGGTGATCTTCCAAGGTGATGGGACGCCGGTAGAACCACGCCTTGGGGTTGTTGGCGGCGTGTTTGCGTGAGAGCACCGAGATCCGCCCGAAGTCCTCGCTGGTGGCGCCGTATTTGCGCATGTACAGCATCGCCAGGAACGCCTCCTGCTGGGCGGGCGTCAGCAGTCCGTAGGGGTTGATCCAGTTGCGGTACTCCTGGTCGGTCGAGGGGGTGTAGGCGAACGGCGGCGGACCGGCGCCGAAGCGGTGGCCTGAGCGCTCGTTGAAGGCGCGGTACACCACGACCACCTCCGCGACGCCCGTCGCCACGGCGAGAGCGGCCTGCTGCACCGGAGCGCAGGCGCCTCCGCCGCCGTGCGGAATGCGGCTGAAGAACGAGAGCCGGGGAATGCCCAGCGCGCGGGCGACGGCGATCTCCGGGTTGTTCTCCATGGTGAACAGGGAGAAGCCGTCCACCTCGGCCGGGTCGATGCCGGCGTCGTCCAGGGCCGCCAGCACGCTCTCGCAGGCGAGCCGCCACTCGCTGCGTCCTGAGTCCTTCGAGAATTCGGTCGCGCCGATGCCTGCGATCGCCGCGGCGCCGGAGAGTCCGTCCCCGGTCATGCCCCGTCTCCTTCCACCCGTTCCACCCGCGCCACCGTCACGTCGGCGGTCACGTGGACTCCCCGTTCGTTGCCGCCGGTCACCCGCAGCGTCACCGTCCCCGTACCGGTCTCGGTGACCTCGCCGGAGAAGCGGAGGGTGTCGCCGGGGAAGGCGGGCACCCCCAGCCGCAACGAGACCCGGGTGATCCGCGAGTTCGGGCCGGACCAGTCGGTCACGTAGCGGTCGACGAAACCGTTGGTCGAGTTGATGCTCAGGAAGATGTCCGGTGTGCCGCGCCGCCGCGCCTTGCCCGGGTCGTGGTGCACATCCTCGAAATCCTGCGAGGCGATGGCGGCGGCCACGATCGTCGTACGGTTCAGGGGCAGGTCGAGCGTCGGCATCGGTGTGCCGACGGCGCAGTCGTCCAGGTTCATCGCTCTCCCTCTCCACGGCGACGGAGCCGGGGCAGGATCTCGCCGTGCGCGTGTTCGGCGAAGCACACCTCAAGCTCCATGCCGAACTCGATCTCCTCACGGTCGACGCCGGAGATGTCGGCGACGAGCCGGGGCCCTTCCTCCAGGTCGACGAGGCCGACGACCAGGGGGTAGTCGAACGCGTCGTCGCGGGGATGGTGGATGACCGTGTAGCTGTGCAGGGTGCAGCGCCGGCTGGCCTCCAGCGTGTCCCAGTCGAAGGACCGGCACTTCGGGCAGGCAGGCGCGGGCGGATGGCGCAGGGTGTGGCAGTCCGCGCATCGCTGGATCTCCAGGCGTCCCGCACGCGCCGCCCGGAACCAGAACTCGTTGTCCTGGGTCACCACCAGCCGCGGGACCGCGGTCCGCACGGCGCTCTCCCGGGCCTCGCTCATACGGCCTCCGCCCTGGAGTCCGGAGCGAATCTGAGCAGCCGGAACCGCTCCTTCACCAGGAGATCGCCGTCGGAGTTCAGATACTCCTTCAGCAGGGTGACGAAGCACCCCTCTCCCAGCGCGGTCCTCTTCAACGGCGAGATCGCCTCGATGGTGAAGCGCGCGGTGACGTGGTCACCCGGGTGCAGTTCCCGGACGTACTCCTGCTCCACGTTGGTCGCGACCACGGACGTGTAGCCCGCTTCGTCGAGCATGTTCATCAGCCGCGAGTACGCGAAGTCCTCGACGGCTCCTTCGGCCCGCAGCCGCTGGATCTCACGGTGTCTGCGGTAACCGGCCATCACCCATGTCGAGACCATCGCGGGCGGGCAGACGACGTCCGGCCTGCCGGTGGCCCTGGCGGCTTCCCTGTCCACGTATATCGGGTTATGGTCGTCGTGCGCCTCCACCCAGTTGCGGATCATCGCTTCGTTGACGGCGTATCTCGCGACTCGTGGTGGCTCGGCGACACTGCCGACGAACCGGCCGAGCTCCGCTTCGAGACTCTGGACGGGCACCTTCACCCCTTCACTTGAGCAAGCGCTTGATCCGGGAAGGTAACACCGGCCGGGGAAGCCCGGACAAGGCCGGTCCCACTGAGTGGGCGCGATCCCGAGGACGGCGCGCCGGATCCGGGAGACCGCGGACGCGCGGCGGTGATCCGGCCGCCCGCACGGGACCGACGTCCCGCACGTCCACAGCTCCTCTACGCTCATCTGTGAGCACGCACGAAGCACCGCGAACTGAAGGAGACCACCTTGGGCTCGATGCCAGACCGGCGCGAGAAGATTCTCGCCGTCTCGGCAGAGTTGTTCGCCACCAAGGGAATCGCGTCAACGACCGTACGCGACATCGGCGAGGCGGCCGATGTGTTCTCCGGCAGCCTCTACCACCACTTCAAATCCAAGAACGCGATCGTCGCCGAGATCCTCGCCCGGTACATGAACGACATCCAGCGGCGGTTCGCCGAGGCCGTTGAGCACTCGCAGCAGCCGCAGGAGGTCCTGCGCGGCCTGATCCTGGAAACACTGGTCATCATCGAGCAGCACCCCCACCCCACGGTGATCTACCAGAACGACCGGCGTTACCTGCGTGACAACGGCCTGCTCGAGCCCGTGGACCATGCCTCTCGCTCGGTCCGGGAGTACTGGATGACCGCGATCCGCGCCGGTGTCGCGGACGGGAGCCTGCGCGACGACATCCCCGCGGAAGTCTTCTACCGGTCCGTGCGCGACTCGCTGTGGGCGTCGATGCACTGGCCCATCCGCGGCGGCTACTCCACCGCCGAGTTCGCCAACCTGCTCGCGAGGTTGTTCTTCGGAGGATTCGCCACCGAACGCTGACGGCCGCGACAGCCTGCTCTTCGGGATCCGCGTGCACCTGTCCGTCCCCCTGAAGGGGCGCCGTACAGGGACACAGGCCGCCGCCGCGCACGAAGCGGGGCCCGTGTCCTGGGATCGGTTCGACGCGGGGCGGCGGTTTTCAGGCCGGGGACGGGTCCGAGGCGTCCGCCGCCCCCGATCGGTAGGTGATCAGCCGGATCGCCGGGGCGGAGAGCACGTCGACGTGGCCGCTGCCCGGGACCTCGACGTGCGCGAACCCGCCCTCGAAGGCGACCAGCGCCTCCTGCACGCGGTCGGTCCGCCCGCCGTCGGGCCCCGTCAGGTGGTAGCCGGGGACGAGCTCGACGGAGGCGGTGCGCCAGGTGAGGTTCACGCGATCACCTCGGGGAAGTCCAGGTCGGGCCGGGCCAGGTGGTTGAAGTGGTTGGACAGGGTGTTGAGCGCGACATGGGCGACGATCTCGGCGAGCTCGGCATCGGTCACCCCGGCCTTCCTGACCAGGGCAAGATCCTCGTCGCCCACCCTGCCGCCCGTCCGGACGACCTCCCGGGTGATCCGCAGCACCGCTTCCGCGTGCGGGTCGTCGTCCCGGGCGTCACGGGTCCGTTCGAGCTCCTCCCGGCTCATACCCAGCAGGCCGCCGCGCAGGGTGTGCGCGCTGACGCAGTAGGTGCAGTGGTTCTCCTGCGCGACCAGCAGGGCGATCTGCTCGCGCAGTCTCGCCCTGAGCACACCGCGGGCGAGCGCGTCACGCATCGCCAGGTAACCGCGCAGCGCGGCGGGACCGTTGGCCAGCGCGGCGTACAGGTTGGGCACCCGGCCGAGCCGGCGTCGCGTCTCCTCAAGCAGGCCGTCAGGGTCTTCGGTCAGCTGTGGCAGCCGAGGCATGGTTACCTCCAAAACAGTACCGATCAGTTCCGTTTAAATACGGTACCGATCAGTTCCATTTGCGTCAACGGCGGCTAGAATCGGTGGTGTGCCGACCCGAGCCCGTGAACGCCTGCTGGACACCGCCGAAGAGCTCTTCTACGCCCAGGGCATCCGCGCCGTCGGCGTTGAGCAGATCCTGACCGTCTCCAAGGTCGGGCGCGCCTCGTTCTACCGGCACTTCTCGAGCAAGGACGCCCTGGTGGTCGCCGTGCTCGAACGCCGCGACCTCCAGTGGCGCGAGTGGCTGGCCGAACGGGTCGCCGCGCACGGCGGCGGGCCGCTCGCGGTCTTCGACGCGCTCGCCGAACGGTTCGCCCGCGCCGACTTCCGCGGCTGCGCGTTCATCAACACGATGATCGAGACGGCCGATCCCGGCAGTGCGGCCCATCAGGTCGCCGCAGGCCACAAGAGCCGGGTGACCGGCTACGTCGAGTCGCTGCTCACCACGGCGGGGCACCACGCCCCCGCCGCGCTCGCCCCACAGCTCGTCATGCTCATGGACGGCGCGATCGTCACCGCGCTGCGCGAGCGCTCCACCGCCTCCGCCACACAGGCCCGGGCCATCGCCGCGGTCCTCCTGGAGTCGACCGAACCCCTGACCGCCTCCTGAACGCCGGCGGGACGCCGCGGGGAAGGCCGTGCCCGGCCTCCCCCGCGGCGGGAGCGCTCAGGAAAGAGCCCTCCCGGTGGGGACGGCCCGTCTGCGGGGTTCGTCCGCGACGTCCGCCCGCGGAGGACGGGGCCCAACCGGGACGACGAGGTGCGTCGGCGGCGGCGCCGTCTCGTCGACGCTCGCGGTGAACGTCTTGCGGTCGTCCCGGCAGACGAACTGCATGACGTGCCTGCCCGCGGCGGCGGCGCGGATCAGGCCGCCCGTCGTGGCCCACACCCCCGACTGATAGAAGTTCTCCAGCCCCGGCAGTCCTGGTCCGTGCTTCTTGACCAGTTCCTCCAGGGTCTCCCCGCTCTCCACGAACGGCTGCCAGCCGAGAACGGTCCCGTCGTAGTTGCCGGTGTAGCGGACCTGGGTGAGCGGGGTCGACACGTCACGCACGGCGATCGCGTCCTTGATCCCCGGGAAACGCCGCTCCAGGAAGTCCGTGAGCGCGATCCTCGCCCGGCGTTTGGCCGCGGAGTACTCGCGCCCCCGCCGTACCGGCATGGTGTGTATCTCCTCCCCCCGGTGCATGCGGCTGGCCTGCTCCGGCCCCTCGGCCAGGGCTCGCCATGGGGCGATGTCGCAGAAGTAGGTCGCGTAGACCACGGTGCTGTCCCGTGGCGACAGCTCGGGATAGTGCGCGCTGCGGAACTGCACGTTGATGCTCGGGTGCCTGATGCCGGTCAGGTCGGCGGCCTCGGCCTCGCTGAGCAGGTAGGTCGTACAGGGGTCCCCTTCGGGGAAGGGGCGCCGCAGGCCGAGGAACAGGCAGAAGTAACCGGGGAACACCATGCCCGCTTCCTTGATGGTCGTGGTGTAGAGGTGCCGGTAGGCGTCGTCGAGGTAGCGGCCCTTCAGGAACTTCGTCATCGTGGTGTGGCCGTCGCAGGCGGAGACCACGATGTCGGAGCGGAACTCGCCGCCGTCGCTGAGCCGTACCCCGACCGCACGGTCGTTTTCGACCAGCACCTCCTCGACCTTGGCGTTGTAGGTCACCTCGCCGCCGAGCCGCAGGTAGCGCTGCTCGATCGACCTGGCCAGGCCGAGCGAACCGCCCTGCGGCACGCCCGCGGACAGGTTCGCGTGTGAGGCCAGCTGGAAGTAGAACGGCAGCACGGGGAACGCCGGATGCTTCTCGTAGAGGATGAAGTTGAACGCCTCCCGCAGCAGCGGATCGGTGAACCTCGCCGAGTAGTCCGTCATCAGCACCGCCATCGACTTGCGGATGACGTTGAAGTACGGGACGAAGGAGGCCAGCATCCGCAGGCGCTCGACGCGCCCCATCAGGCCGACCGGCTTGAGGAAGGGATAGACGGCCAGGCACTTCCTGAACGCGCGCAGGCCCGCGCAGAAGTCCCTGATCAGCTTGGCGTCGGCGGGTGCGAGGTCGAGCAGGTGCGCCTGGAGCCGGTCGGGGTCGGAGTAGAAGTAGACCGCCCGGCCGTCCCTGCCCCGCACGATGTTGAACACGTCGAAGTGACGCATCTGCTTGCCCTGGAGCGCGCCGAGTTCGAGCCAGATCTGGTGCATCTCGTTGCCCGGCCCGTTGCCGAGCAGCCAGCTGATGCAGCAGTCCAGCGTGAAGTCGCCCCTTTCCCAGGCCGTGCAGCAGCCACCGGGGATCTCATGCATCTCGAAGATCCGGGTCCTGTAGCCGTTCATCTGCGCGTAGCAGCCGGTGGACAGGCCACCGAGACCGGCGCCGATGATGATCATCGTTTCTCTGTTCCGCTCCGGCCCTGACACGTCCTTGGTCTCCTTGGTGGTCACCTGATCGCCGCCTATCGCACGAGTCGCTTGTCGAGTTGCGGCATGTGCCCGAACTTTCCGGGGTGCCAGGCATCGTGGCCGGGGCTCTCCCAGGCCCTGAACTCCACTCCCAGCTCCTCGCACAGGTACTGGACGGCGAAACGCCCGGTGGACGCGGCGCGGATCAGGCCACCCATGCCGACCCACTGACCGGCCATGGAGAAGCCGCGCAGCCCCGGCAGCCGCATGCGGTCCTTGTTGACCAGCTTGGTCGCCAGGTCATCGGCGTCGGAGAAGGCCTTCCAGGCCAGGATGCTGCCGTTGAAATTGCCGGTGTAGCGCCTGGTCGTCGCGGGCGAGGCGACGTCGATCAGGTCGATGTGTCCGACCAGGCCCGGATGGCGCCGCTCGAGGAAGCCCCGCACGAAGTCGGCGACCTGGCGCTTGCGCGCCCAGTACTCCCTGCGGTTCTCCGCGCGCAGCGTCTTCCAGTAGGCGAAGTCGCTGAAGTAGGTGCAGTGGATCACCGATTTCCCCGGCGGCGCGAATCCGTCGGAGTAGCGCGAGCGCAGCTGCACCACCAGGCTGTTCTGCAGCGCGCCCGGCAGCCCAGCCCCCTCCTCGGCGGACAGCAGGTAGGTCGTGCTGTGCGCGCCGCCGGGGTCGAGGTCACCGTCGATCCCGACGAAGGCCGAGACCACGGCAGGGAACAGGATGCCGGGCCGGTTCAGCATCTCGTCGTAGAGTTCGCCGATCCTCGGGCCGGTGTATTCGCCCCCCAGAAGGCCGTAGACGGTGGTGTGGCCGTCGCAGGCCGACACCACGTGGTCGGCGTAGTAGCGCTTACCGCCCCTGAGCTCGACCCCGACCGCGCGCCCGTCCTCGACCAGGATCCTGTCGGCACGGGCCCGGTAGGTGATCTCGCCGCCCAGCGAGGTGTACCGCTCCTCGATCGAGCGGGCCAGTCCCAATGACCCGCCCTGTGGGAAGCCCGCGTTGCCGTTGTGGGCGCAGGCCATGTTGAACAGGTACGGCAGCAGCGGGAAACCCTCGGGGTCCTGGAAGAAGATGTTGCGGAACGCGCGACGCAGCAGCGGGTCCTGGAACCTGTCGGCGAAGGCGTGCATCTGGGTCGCCGCGGTGCGCCAGAACAACCGGAAAGCGGGCAGCACCGTGCGCAGGGTCCTGGCCTTCTCCCGCGCCGTCTGCAGCGGGGGCGGTTTCAGGAACGGGTACAAATCAATGGCGACGAAGCGCCGCAGGTCACGGCAGAACGACCGGATCAGCGGCGCGTCGGCCGGTGAGAGCTCCAGCAGGTGCCGCTCGAGGCGGTCCGGGTCGGTGTAGAACGTCACCGACCTGCCGGTCTCGTCGGTGACCTTGTTGAACATCTCGAAATTCGTGATCGTCTTGCCGTCGAGCGCACCGAGCTCCCGCCACACCTGGTTGGCGTTGTTGCCGGGAGCGGTGCCGATCAGCCATTCGATGCAGTAGTCGAAGACGTAGCCGTCGCGGGCCCAGGCCGTACAGCAGCCTCCCGGCAGGACGTGCCTCTCCAGGATGCGGGTCTCCATCCCGCTCATCTGCGCGTAGCAGCCGGTGGCCATGCCCGCGACGCCCGCGCCGATGACGAGAACGCGTGGCCTGCCTCCTGGAGAGCGCTCACGGGTGCTCCAGTCCTGGCCGGGATCATGCGACATGGGCTCCGCCTCCCGCCAGGATGTCGCGCACCAGGTTCGCGTTGCGCGCGATGTAGTCCTGGTCGAGCATCTCGGCGTGCGTGCCGAAGCCGCGGAGAACCGCGGTGCGCGCGGCCGAGCTGCCGTGCCAGGTGCCGCGCTCCGCCGCGGCGTAGAAGGCGACCTTCTCCTCGTCGGAGATCACACTGACCGCGGCGGCGACCGTCCCGAGGTTCGGCGTGCGGCTGGAAAAGTCGATGTACTCCCTGGCCTGGCCGAGCGTCTCCTCGGCGACGATCTCGGAGCCGGTGTGCCTGAGCAGGTGCTCGCCCAGCTCGCGTTCGAAGATCTCGAAGTGCTCGTCGCCCAGCTCGAAGGCCTCGGAGATGCGGTAGGAGTCCATAATGACCACGTTCGGCACCTCGCGCCCCCGTCCCTGGAGCTCCTTGGCCACCTCGAACGCGAGGTTGCCGCCCAGCGAGTAGCCGAACAGCTCGCAGGGACCCTCGGGCTGGACGGACTCGATCAGGTCGGCGTAACGCGTGACCTTGTCCTCGCCCGCCACGTAGTTGAACGCGACGAACCGGTACTCGGGAAGGTGGGCGGCCAACTGCCGGTAGACCAGGCCGTGGCCTCCCGCGGGCGGGAAGCAGAAGATCGTCTTGTCCCGGTCGGGGTTGAACCACAGGTACGGCTGCGCACCCGCCAGCCTGCCCGTGATGATGTGCTCGACCGTCATGGCCATGCCGTGCAGGGTGGTGACCTTGAACAGGTGGCTGACCGGGATGGTGACGTTGAACTCGGCCTGGAGCCGGTAGATCAGCTCGATCAGCTTGATCGAACTGCCGCCCACTTCGAAGAAGTCGTGCTGCAGGCCGATCCGCTCAAGGCCGAGGAGCGACCTCCAGTGCTCGGCCACGCGCGTCTCGTAGAGCGTCACCGGCGGCTCGTGGGCCTGCTCCCCCGTGTCCGCCGCCGGTGCGGGCAGCGCGGCGACGTCGACCTTGCCGTTCGGTGTCAGCGGCAGCTCGGCCAGCTCGACGTAGTACGAGGGGATCATGAACGTCGGCAGGTATCCGGCGAGGTGCCTGCGCAACGCGCGCCAGTCCAGGCCCGCGCCCGCCGCGGGCACGCAGTAGGCGCACAGCCCGGTGTCGCCGCGGGCGTCCGTGACGACCGTGACCACCGCCTGTGCCAGCGCGGGCCAGGCCGCGAGCCGCGTCTCGATCTCGCCGATCTCGATGCGGTGGCCACGCACCTTGATCTGCGCGTCGACGCGTCCGAGAAGCCGCACGCCGCCGCGGGAGTCCCAGCTCGCGAGGTCGCCGGTGCGGTAGAGGCGCACGGGCTCGGCTCCGGCCTCGCGGCTGAGCGTCATGGTGAGGAAGCGGTGAGCGGTGTGCTCGGGATCGCCGACGTAGCCGGTCGCGACGCCGTCGCCGCCGACCCACAGCTCACCCGGCACGCCGGGCGGCACCGGCTCGCCGTGCTCGTCGAGGATGTAGAGCGCGCTGTTGGGGAACGGCCGCCCGATCGGCACCATCTGGCCCGGCTCAAGCCCGTCGGCCGGGCCTTCGAAGTAGGCGCTGTCGATGGTGGCCTCGCTGAGGCCGTAGGAGTTGACCAGGCGGGTCTCCGGGCCGCACAGGCCGCGCAGGCGCTGGTACTCCTCCACCTTCCAGGCGTCCGAGCCGACGACCAGCAGGCGCATGAAGTCCAGCCGCTCGCCCTCCCGCTCGCAGTAGGCCATCAGACCTCGGACGATCGCGGGCACGAACTCGCCGCAGTCGACCCGTTCGGCCAGCATCGTCCGGTGCAGGCGCGCGGTGTCGAACAACAGCTCGCGGCGGACCAGAACCAGGGTGCCGCCGGAGCACAGCGCGCGGACCAGGTCTCCGGTGAAGACGTCGAACGAGAAGCTCGCCATCTGCAGGTGCACGCGGACGTCGTCGTCGAGGCGGTACTCCTCGTGCCACGCGGCGTAGGCGGAGGCGAGGTTGCGGTGGCTGACCTGTACGGCCTTCGGCCTGCCCGTCGAACCCGAGGTGTAGATGACGTAGGCGGGGGCATCCAGCCCGACCGGGATCTCCCCGTCGTCCCCGTCCGCCTCCGCCCCGGCGCCCCGGTGCAGCTCTTCGAGGGTCAGCGTCTCCCCGGCCGGCCCAGCCAGCCCGGCCAGCCGCTCCCGGCCGGACTCGTCGACGACGACGAGTGCCGCGCCCGCGTCACGCACCATGTAGGCCAGGCGCTCCACGGGGTAGCCGGGGTCGAGCGGCAGGTAGGCGCCCCCGGCCCTGAGCACCGCCAGCAGGGTCACGATCAGCTCGGGGGACTTGTCCAGGCACAGCGCGACCACGGCACCGTCGCGGACGCCCAGCCCACGCAGCCTGCGGGCCAGCGCCCAGGAGCGGTCCTCGAGCTCGGCGTAGGTCAGCCGCAGCGTCTCGCCCGTCTCCGTCGGCGCGCAGACGGCGACCGCGCCGGGGTGCCCGGCGGCGGCCTTGCTGATCAGCTCGTGCACCGGCGTCTCGTGGGCGGCCCGCCGCCTCGCCCCGCTCCAAGCGTGCAGGAGGTGCTCGCGCTCGCCGGGGGCGAGCAGTTCGAGCCGGGTGGCAGGCTGTGCCGAGGGCGCGCGGGTCAGCGCGTCGAGCAGGTTGACGTAATGCGCCGCGAGGCGCCGCGCCGTCTCGGGCAGGAACAGGTCGGTGTTGTACTTGAACACACAGTGGAAGCGCTGGTCCGCCTCGTCCTCGTAGGCCGAGAGCGTGAGGTCGAACTGCCCCTCCTCCTCGGGCAGCTCGATGTACTCCAGGCGGTAGCCGTACTTCTCGGTGGCGACCTTGTGGGCGAGCAGGATGAACATCGCCTGGAACACCGCGGAGCGGCTCGGGTCGTGCTGCAGGCCGAGTTTCTCGACCAGCAGCACGAAGGGGTACTCCTGGTTGTCCAGGCCGTTGAGCACCGTCGTGTGGACCCGGGCCAGCAGCTCGGAGACCGAGGGGGCGCCCGCGAGGCTCACGTGCAGCGGCAGCGGGTTGACGAAATAGCCGTAGAGAGAGGCGAACTCCTCCTGGGTACGGCCCGTCACCGGGCTGCCGACGATGATGTCGTCCTGCCCCGAGTAACGGTGCAGCAGGAGGTAGTAGGCGCTCAGCAGCACCATGAACACGGTCACGTTGTGCTCACGGGCCAGCGCGTGGACGCGCGCGCTGAGCTCGGTGTCGAGCACGAAGAACTCGGAGGCGCCGTTGTGGGTCTGGACGGCCGGGCGCGGCTTGTCGACGGGCAGGCTGAGCATCGGCACCTGGGCCGGCAGGTGGCCCTGCCAGTAGTCGAGCATCCGCCGCGCTTCGGGCCCCGCCAGGAACCGGTCCTGCCAGTTGAGGAAGTCGAGGTAGGTCGCGGAGATCGGCGGCAGCTCGATCCTTTCCCCCCGGCGCAGCCCCTCGTATATCGCCAGCAGCTCCTCGATGAAGGTGAACGTCGAGATCGCGTCGGAGATGATGTGGTGGACCGCCTTCATGATCACCCAGCGGTCGTCGGCGCGCTTGAAGAGGCGGAAGCGGACCAGGGGGTCCCTTTCCAGGTCGTACGGCTTGCGGTACTCGCGGATGATCATCTGGTAGACGTCGTCCCACTCCTCCTCCAGGACGTCGAACAGGGCGAGGTCCTCCCTGTTCTCGGTGGAGATCCGCTGGAGGGCACGCCCCTCCTGGAGGACGAAGTTGGCACGCAGGATGGGATGGCGCCGGATCAGGGCTCGTACGGCGTCGAACATCAGCTCGGGGTCGAGCTCCACCCGCACCTCGACGGCGCCGCCGATGTTGTAGGCGAAGCCGTCCGGGTTGAGCTGCTTGAGAAACCACAGCGCCTTCTGGTTCTGGGTCAGGGGGTAGCGGTGCTCGTCCAGGAACACCTCGGTCTCAGCGGCCTCGGTGGCGTCGGCGCCGTCACCGGCGTCCGCCGCGACCAGGGCGGCCAGGCCGTCGTGCAGCTGGGCCGTCAGGTCGCCGACGGAGGTGCCGCTGAGCAGGGCGACGACCGGCAGCGCGACCTTGAGCTCGGCCTGGACCCGGGCGCGCACCTCCATCGCGAGCAGGGAGTCGAGGCCCAGCGTGTTGAGGCTGACCTCCGGCTCGACCTGCTCCGTCCTGACCCGCAGCACGCCCGCGACCAGCTCGGTGAACCGCTCGGTCACCAGCAGGACGCGCTTGTCCTCGTCGGCCTCGCGGAAGGTGTCGAGGAAGCCGCCGCTCGTAGCGGGCGAGGGAGTGTCGGCGGAGCGGGCCAGTTCGGTCACCAGCGGGGGCGGCGAGTCGTACCAGGCGAGGAAGACCTGCCAGTCGACGACCGTCGCGACCAGCAGCTGGGCCCTGTCCTGGCCGATGACGCGTTCGAGCACTGCCATTCCCGCGTCCGGCGGCAGCGAGCTCATCCCCCGGCTGTTGCGGTAGTGGTCGACCAGCCCGAGTTCCTCGATCATGCCGGTGGCCCACGGCCCCCAGTCGAGGCTCAGCGCGGGCAGGCCCCGCGCGCGCCTGTGGTGCGCCAGCGCGTCCAGGAAGGCGTTGCCCGCCGCGTAGTTGGTCTGGCCCGCGGTCGTCAGCAGCGAGGCGATCGAGGCGAACAGCACGAAGTGTTCGAGCGGTTCGTCCCGCAGGTGACGGTGGAGCAGGTAGGCGCCGACGACCTTGGGATCGTGCACGGCATCGAAGACCTGCCGGTCCATCTCGGGGACCAGCGTGTCGCGGACGTGGCCTGCGAGGTGGAACACGCCGCGGATGGGCGGCGAGTCGCGCCGCCGGTAGTCCTCGAGCCAGGCGGTCAGGGCCGTCTCGTCGGTGATGTCGAGCGGCGCCAGGATCGTCTGCGCGCCGAGCGCCTCCAGCTCCCTGACGAACCGCACGCTACGCCCCGCCACGGTGTCCGGATCCGTCTCGCGCCACCGATCGCGCTCCGGCAGCCTGGTGCGGCCGACCAGGATGAGCCTGCGGGCGCCCCGGGTGACGAGCGTGCGACACAGCAGCCTGCCGAGCGCGCCGAACGCGCCGGTCACCAGGTAGCTGCCGTCGGCACGCAGGCGCAGCGGCAACGGGCGGGTGAGGTCGGTGGCCTGGGTGAGCCTGCTGGTGTATCGGCGGTCGCCGCGCAGGGCGATCTCGTCCTCGTCGTCGGTCAGCACCTCGCGCAGCAGCGCCTCGGCCTCGGCCCGGCGCGCGGAGGCGTCCTGGCCGCCCGCGGGATCGAGGTCGATCAGCTTGCCTCGCCGGGCGACCAGCTCCTGGTACCACAGCACCCGGCCGACGCCCCACACGGGCGCGCCCAGTGGTTCGACCGGGTCGCCGGCGGCCACGGCCTGCGTGCCGCGTGTGACGATGTACAACCTGCCGTCGTTCTGCCCGGACAGCGGCGACTGGGCGAGCGCGATCAGCGAGTAGGTGCCGAGGCTGCTGTGCGGGCCGAGTTCGCCGCGGTCCGTCGCGTCGATCGGCGGCAGGTCGAGGTTCCACAGGTGCACCACGGTGCCGAACGACGCGCCGTCCGCGCCCAGATCGGCGAACAGGCGCCCGAGGTCGGCCGCGGAGCCCGGCACGACCGTCGACTCGCCGTCCTCCAGCCCGGCGTGGTAGCCGGCGCCCGGACGGACCAGGTGGCACCGGCCGCCCCGCTCGGCGACCAGTGCCGCCAGCTCGGCGGCGACGCCCCGCGCGTCGGCGAAGATCAGCCAGTCCCGCGGTTCGCGCGGGGCCGGCGCCGTCTCGGCCCGGTCGCGCTCCGGGCGGCCCTCGCCGAACGGCCTCTCGGCCCAGGTCACGTCGGCCAGCCAGCCGTCGATCGTGCCCCTGCCGACCGTCGTCGAGGCCTTCTCGACGTCGGCGGCGCGGAATCCGGTGATCCGGCCGAGCGACGTGCCGCCGTCGGAGTACACGGCGATGTCGCCGACCAGTTCGTCGCCGTCACGCCGCGCGACGGTCGCGTGCGCCCAGAGCGGCCGGTCGCCGACGGGGTGGACGCGCACCTCCTCGATCGACAGCGGCAGGAGGATGCCGGAGCCCGGCCCGTCCGCGGACCCGCGGAGGATCAGCGGCGTCAGCAGCGCCTGGAAGCAGGCGTCGAGCAGCGCCGGATGGAAGTGGTCTCCGGCGGCGTCACCGCCGAGGACCTCGGGCGGCCTGATGCGGGCGAGCGCCTCGCCCCGGCCGATCCACACCTCCTCGATCCCCTGGAACGCCGGTCCGTAGTGGTAGCCCATGTCGGCCAGCGCCGAGTAGCATCCCGCGCCGTCGAGACGGCGTTCGCCGCGCGCCTTGATCGCCTCGATGTCGAGCTCCGGGTTGAGCATGCGGTTCTGGGCCGCCCGTACGACGCCGCTCGCGTGCACGACCCTGTCGTGGGCGTTGTCCGAGGCCGTGGCGACGGTGAAGGCGGCCCCCTCTGAGGAGAAGGACAGCTGCACCGTCCTGGCCTCCCCTTCCGGCAGGAACAGCGCCTTGCGCAGCTCGATGTCGGCCAGCGCCGCCTCCGCGCCGCCGGTCATCGCCCGCACCGCCTGCGTCGCCATCTCCAGGTAGCCCGCCGCGGGGAACAGCGCATTGCCCTGGATCCGGTGGTCGCCGAGGTACGGCATCGCCTCGATGTCGAGCCTGGCCTCCCAGGTGGGCTCGGCCATGGCCAGGCGACGACCCAGCAGCGGATGGTCGAGCCTGCCGAGCCGAACCTGCTCGACCGGTCTCGGCTCCGCCCAGTAGCGGTCGCGCTTCCACGGATAGCGCGGCAGCGTCACCGGGCTGCCCACCGGGTACAGCCTCTCCCAGGCGATGTCGACGCCCAGGTTGTGCAGGGCGGCCAGCGACATGGTGAAGCGCGCCGCCTCGTCCTCCTGGCGGCGGATCGACGGCAGCGTCCTGCCCTCGAGGTTCCTGTCCGCAAGGCATTCCTTGATCGAATGGGCCAGCACGGGATGCGGGCCGATCTCGAGGAACAGTCCATGGCCGTCGTCGGCCAGGCGATCGACCGCGGCACGGAAGCGGACGCTGTCGCGGACGTTGCGCCACCAATAGGCGGCGTCCAGCTCGGTGCCGTGCGCGAGTCCCTCCTTCCCGGTCAGGTAGAGCGGCACCCGCGCGGCGCGCGGCTCGAGCCCGGCCAGCGAGGACAGCAGCTCGTCCTTGATCAACTCCATCCGCGCGCTGTGGTACGGCACGCGCACGGTGAGGAACTTGGCGAAGACCTGCTCTGCCCGCAGCTCGGCGGCGAGCCGCGTGAGCGCCTCCTCGTCCCCCGCCAGGGTGATCGCGGTCGGGCTGTTGACCGCGGCCACCGACACCAGGTCGCCGTAGGGCCGCACGCGGCGCGCCGCCTCGTCCTCCGGCAGGCTCACGGCGAGCATGGTGCCGGTGCCGACCAGCTTCTGCTGCAGGCGGCTGCGGTGTACGACAACCTTGACCGCGTCGCGCAGGCTGTAGACCCCGGCCTCGTGGAACGCCGCGACCTCACCGGTGCTGTGCCCGACCACGGCGTCCGGGCACACGCCGTACGAGCGCCACAACGCCGCGAGGCCCACCTGCACGGCGAAGTTCGCCGGCTGCGCGAGCCAGGTCTCCGCCATGTTGGAGTCGGCTTCCTGCGCGTTCATCTCCTCGGTCAGCGACCAGCCGGTGAGCTCGCGGATCTCGTGGTCGCAGCGCTCGACCGCCTCGCGGTAAACCGGCTCGCTCTCGAAAAGCTCGCGCCCCATCGCCCACCACTGCGGCCCCATGCCGGTGAAGACCCAGACCAGCCCGCGCTGCCGCCTTTCACGCCGCTGGTCGAGGAGCACGTGCGGCCCCTCCTCACCGCGGAGGTACTCGGCGAGGCGCTCGTCCAGCGACGCGCGCGACGAGTACACGACCGACAGGCGCGACTCGAGGTGCTGGCGGCGGCGGGCCAGCGTGTAGCCGAGGTCGGGCAGTGAGACGGCCTCGCCGTCACCGGCCGCGAGCTCCCGCCTGATGCCCCTGACCATCTCGGGGAGGGCGGCCGGGTCCCGCGCGGTCAGCGGCAGGATGTTGCATCCGGCCTTCGCCTGGGCCGGGGGCCGCTGCGCGGCCTCCCGCGCCGGCGCCTCCTCGAGCAGGACGTGCGCGTTCGTGCCGCCGAAGCCGAAGGAGTTCACGCCCGCCCGCGCGGGTCCCTCGTGCTCGGGCCAGTCGGTCAGCGCGGCCGGGATCTCGTACGGCATCCCCGCCAGGTCGATGTCGGGGTTGACCTGTTCGAGATTGATGTGAGGCGGGATCTTCCCGTGCTCGAGGGCGAGCGCCGTCTTGATCAGCCCGGCGATTCCCGCGGCCGACTCGGTGTGCCCGATGTTCGTCTTGACCGAGCCGACGTAGCACTTGGCCCCGGGCCTGCGGCCGATCGACAGCGCGCGGCCGAGCGCGCCGGCCTCGATCGGGTCGCCGACGGGCGTCGAGGTGCCGTGCGCCTCCATGTACTGCAGGCTGCCCGGCTCGACGCCCGCCTCGGCGCAGACCCGCTCGATCAGGCTGACCTGGGCGTCCGGGTTCGGCACCGTGATGCCGTTGGTGCGGCCGTCCTGGTTGACCCCGCTGCCCACGATCACCGCGTGGATCGGGTCACCGTCCCGCAGACTGTCCTCAAGACGCTTGAGGGCGACCACGGCGACGCCCTCCGCGCGCACGTAGCCGTTGGCGGAGGCGTCGAAAGTGCGGGAGCGGCCCTCGGGGGACAGGAAACCGCCCTTCGTCTCCGCGATGGTGTACTGCGGCGTCATGTGCAGCAGCGTGCCCCCGGCGAGCGCGAGGCTGGTCTCGCCCCGGCTCAGGCTCTGGCACGCCAGGTGCACGGCCACCAACGACGAACTGCACGCCGTGTCGAGCGAGACGCTGGGGCCGCGGAAGTCGAAGCAATAGGAGATGCGGTTCGAGACCATCGTCATCATGGTGCCGGTCGCGGTGTGCGCCGCCAGGGTCTCGAAGCTGAGGTCGGCGAACTGCAGGATCTTGTAGTCCAGCGTGAAGGCGCCGACGAACACGCCGACGTCGAGTCCCGCGAGCTCGGCGGGCTTCTGGCAGCCGTCCTCCAGCGCCTCCCAGGCCACCTCGAGCAGCTTGCGCTGCTGCGGGTCCATGTGGTCGGCCTCGCGCGGGCTGATGCCGAAGAAGGCCGGGTCGAACTCGTCGAAGCCGTCGATGTAGCCGCCCCGGCCGCCGACCAGCCTGCCGGGCTTGGCCTTGTCCCGGCTGCCGAGCGTCGCGACGTCGTATCGATCGGCCGGTGTCGGGGTGATGCAGTCCTTGCCGTCGATCAGGTTCTGCCAGAACGCCCGGTGGTCGGAGGCGCCGCCGGGAAACCTGCAGCCGATACCGACGATAGCTATCTTGTCACGGAGAGTAGTGATAATTGGGTCCGTCACCATTGGATCCTTGTGTGATGGCGCTGTGCGCGAGCAGGGAGGGGATGGCGAATGTCGGGACGCGCCGGCTGGGCGCGCCGACCCGGGCCGGTCAGACGGACTGTCCGCCGGATTCCGTTGGCGCCGCGGGAGAAGGCCGGCGCCAGGGATGTACGAAGGTGGCGACGACGGCGCCGGTCCCCGGGAAGGACGAGGGGTCCCGCAGCCCGACCGCGACCGGCGCTCGACCGGGATGCCAGGTGAAGCTGCCGAACATCAGATCCCAGATCGACAGGTCGGAGCCGTAGTGGCCCGCCTCGGACAGGTCGGTGCTGTGGTGAAGACGATGCTGTTCAGGACTCGCGAGGACGTAGTTGAGCGGGCCGATGCGGACGTCGACGTTGGCGTGGACGAAGTAGCCCTGCGCGATGACGAACAGGCCGACCGCGAAGACGGACTCCTGCGAAAAGCCGAGCATCGCCAGGGAGAACTGCACGGCTCCCTGCGCGAGCAGAACGTCGAAGACGTGGTTGACGCCGTTGTTCGCGACGTTGACCTTCTCCGGCACGTGGTGGACCCCGTGCAGGCGCCACAGCAGGGGGCGGGTGTGCCCGAGCCGGTGCACCACGTAGCCGGCCAGCGAGCCGAGGAGCAGGGCCGACGGGATCTCCGCCCACAGGGCGATCCTCGGGGTGGGGAGTGAGAGGGCCCCGACGAGGGCCATCACCGGTAGCTGCGCCAGGGCGCCGGTGATCACGGTCAGCAGGAAGTAGAGGCCGTACCAGCCCCATTCGCCGCGGACGGGGTGCCAGCCGCGCTCGTAGGGGATCACCCGCTCGAGCACCGCCAGATAGGCGATCACGCCGATCATGAACAGGGAGCCGACCTGACCGGGGTCCAGATGGCGACGCAGTGTCACAACGGACGTCGTGACGACAGCGGCGAGCAGAACCGGATATGCGACGTGGCGAATGAGGGAGCACAGTGGGAACGCGAAACCATTCAATCCTTGCCGCGACTGCGGCGTATTTTCGGGCATAATATCCATGCCACGCATCCACCTATAAGGTCTCGAACGGCCGCGTAGCGACCAGGAAAACGGCGGATACGGAAATCAGGGTGGCGGCCTGCGGCAGAGCAAAGGCACCCCTCCGAAGCTCGCCATCGTGACCCCTCCTTCCCCGAAGACCGCTCCCGGGCACGAGATCCCCTCATTGAGAGACCGGACAACGTCACAGTACTCCAAAAGGGCTTTGACCTGGGCAGATTTGAGCTCGTAGCAATTTCTCCACATACAGAGAATACGACAATTCACCGCAATATCTCGACATTCAGACGTAGTCACAGGCACCCATAGGAATCAATATGGCGCGAACCACGTTTTCCACACAGGCCACCCGGCACAGCACCACTACCCCAGTAAATTCATTTTTTGGACATACAGCGCAATGTGTGGCCGTAGATGTGGACCGCCGTCACCGTGTCGTCATCCCGTCGGCCTCGCCGCGGCCGGGGGCAGCAGCCGCAGCATGGACCCGGTGTCAACGGAACCATCGGTGTAGCCGTACTCCCGCAGGAGAGCGGCGACCCGCTCCAACCTTGCGGGGTCGAAAGTGGTGGGATAGGCGCCCAGCGTGACCAGTTCCGCGTCCCGGGGACTGATCCTGGTGTAGACGGGGAGGATCTTCGTGATCACCTTGCGGTCGCTCGCCGCGACCTCCTGGCCCGCGGTGATCGCGCGCTGGAAGGCGGCGACGGTCTCGGGAGCACGCTCGGCGAACGCGGCGGTCGTCCCATACCCAGAGACGGGGAAGCGGTCGGTCGGACCGGCCATCACATCGGCGATCTTCTTCGCGCCCTGTCTCTTCGCCGCCGTGATGAAGGGCTCGGTCATCCAGGCGGCGGCGACGGTGCCCGCCTGCAGGGCCGCGGGCATGTTCGGCAGGGGCATCTCCACCAGCTTCACGTCAGCCGCCGTCAGGCCGTGGGCCTTGAGCGTGACCTCGGTGGTGAAGGTCCCGATGCTTTTGAGGGTGGCGACGGCTATGGTCTTGCCGCGCAGGTCGGCAGGCGTGCGCAGCGGGGAGTCCTTGCGCGCCATGAGCAGGAAGGTTTCCGGGGCCGCCTGGTAGGCGTCGGCGACGTACCTGAGGTCGACCACCCCGCTGTCCTGCGCGACCAGCGCGGTGACGTGGTTGAGCAGGCAGAAGTGCAGATGCCCCGCCCTGAGGTCGGGGATGGCGGCCGTCGACCCCTGGATGATCTCCTTCCTGACCTTCAGCCCCTCACGCTCGAAGAAGCCGCAGTCCGTGGCTATCTCCAACGCCGCCGTGTCGGGAATCGGAATGTAACCGACATTGACCTCGGTCACCACTCCGGAGTTTCCCGGCGAGGCGAGCTTTTGTGTGTGATTGGCGCAGGCGGCGCCAATCACACTTCCGGACATTACGGATTCAGGTGAAGCGCATGCACTTACCATAAAAAGCACTGCCATAAGTGCAAAAAACAGCCGACGCATAGAGCGCTCCATTGAACCGGCGAAGCCGGTCGGCGACCGGTCCCCGCATCCGATGAGCCCGGTGAGCCACTTTCCTGGTATCGGTGGCACGAGGTCATGGTAGTGCCGGGAGACATCTCACAGGAGGGAAAGACGATGGGAAAGAAAGAAACGAGATTCTCCTTCCCTCCCTTTTCCGCATCCTACCCGGAAACGCCCATACACCTCCCGATGAGGCGTTTCCGGGTGCTGCCTCAATGGCCGGTTTTCGCGATCTGGATGGATTCGAGGACGAGGTCGTCGCCGCCCTCGGTTTCGATGTCGACGCCCCCGCATTCGGGGCAGGTGGCGAGGGGGGCGGCCGAGGCGGCCGTCTGGCCACAGGCGCGGCAGATGAGCTGCACGGGGACGATGACCAGCTCCACCTGGGCCCCCTCGGCCAGCGAGCCTTCCGCGACCACGGCGAACGCGTGGTTGACCGCCGGTTCCGTGACGCGGAGCATGGCGCCCGCGTACACCCGTGCCCGCCGTACCCTGCGGCCGTCGGCGCGGTCCTCCACCGCGGTGAGGATCGCCTCGGCGATTCCGAATTCATGCATGACTGACTTCACCTGGTTCGTTGTGATGTTCGTCGCGGTGTGATCGCGCCGCGCGCCGTACGGAGGTCTCGGAAGAGCCGGAGCCTTCACATCTTTCTGATCCTCAGATAGCGCCTGATGTCGGGAAGGGCCTGATAGACCACAGCCCCGGCCCCTATCACCAGCGCCGCCGTGAACAAGCCTTTCAACGTGGCCGCTCCTCCTTTTCGCCCGCGACGGCAGGCACCGTCGTGATCCGCCGCCCGGCCGATTCGGGGAGCGACCCCACGATTGCGCCGGGCGTTCGCACTGTTCGCCGCGAAGGTCCTCACGCGATGGCCTCCTCATCCCCTGAACATCCAAGGTCGTCCGGGTAGTCGGACAGAGTGACGGGTGAGGACAACACCACGTCACGGTGCCCTGGCTCGCCGACTAGGGCGGGCCAGGTGTGCTCGTTGCGACAGCCCTCGGCGAACGGCCTGGCCCACTCGGGGGGATCCGCCAGGGAGACGAAGCCCCCGCCGTCCACCCCGATGATCAGATGCGCCGAGAGCAGCGACCGCCGCAGGACGTGCTCGCGCGGAGCGTCCCGCTCCGCCTGGACCGTGGTGTTCCGCACCCGGACGCGCAGCCGGATGAGGCCGTACGGCCCGGCGAGACGCTCGGCCCCCACAGTGAGCGCCGCGCGCACCGGCAGATGTTCGCGGACCACGCGGCCCTCCGTCCTGCCTGACGGCCCCCGGACCGGCTCGGCGAGGCGGTCACCGGGGACGCGTACCTCGACCGTCCGCTCCCCGCCCAGCAGGACGGCGACCGGAAACGCCGCCTCGACCTCGCGCCTGGTCGTCTCATCGAAGGTGAGATACGTCCCCCCACCGCCCGCCTGCGTGCCGACAGGTGTTGGCGGGCCACCATCGCCCCCGACGTGCTCGACGTCGCAGTTCCTCATGTGGAGGAAGCGCAGGCACAGACTGACCGTGGCGCTCTCGGCCCGTTCGAGAAGGCATTCGGTCATGCTCCCCGAGGGCTCCGTGGTCGCGGCGCAACCGGGCGGTACCAGCGCTCCTGGCCGTCCGCCCCTGTCGTCCTCCGCGACGCGGGCCTGGCAGGGGGTGAGCGGGCGCCCCTCGTACAGCACGGCCTCCGCGATCCTGCGGGCGATCTCCGCGGGCACGCTCATCGGTTTCTCTTTCCGGACAGCGCCTCGGCGCTCTTGTCCCCCGGCGGCTCCGTCCGCGCCGTCATGCCAACTCACCACGTTCCTCCAGGATGGACGCCCCGTCCTTCAAGGCGGGAAGGAAATGCGGAACGGTCCCTTCCCGGCGACGGCCGCCTTCAGCCCGAGTCGGGGGCCTGGGGGGAGGAGACCGCCCCGAGCGCGTGCTGGGTGAGCTCCCACAGCACGTGGTAGACCGTCGTCTGCGCCTCCTGAATCCGGTGCACCGACGACGACGGGATGACGAACAGGTAGTCGAGCAGGTCGAGGGCGGCCAGCCTGCCTCCCTGGTCACCGGTGAGGCCGATGGTGAGCATGCCCTGGCTCGCGGCCTCCTCGAAGCCCTGTAGGACGTTGAAGGAGCCTCCGCTCGTCGACAGGCCGACAGCGATGTCCCCGCGCCGTCCCAGCACGGCCAGCTGATGCGCGAAGACGACGTCGAACCCCACGTCGTTCGAAAGCGCGGTGACCACGGCGACGTCGCCGGTCAGGGAGAGGGCGGGCAGGGAGAGGCCGTACGCCGGATGCAGGAAGGTTGTCGCGACCTCCTGCGCGCCGGTGCTGCTCCCGCCGTTGCCGAAGGCGAACAGCCTGCCACCGGAGGCGAACCGGATGGCCATCTCCTCTGCACACTCCGCCAGCTCGTCGCCCGCGACCTCGGCCACCTGCCAGCGCAGCCGTACGATCTCGGACGCCTTCTCCTCGGTCGACCTGCGGGCCTCCGCCAGCACCGAGCCGAAGTCGGCCTGCCCCGGACAGCGGAGCGGGCGCAGGCCGTGCACTCCCCCGGCCAGGGGATCCTCGAGAGTGCTCACCGCGACTCCTCTCGGTGATCCGGCTCACCGCGCCCCCCGCCGGTGCGGGTGACGCGCGCTCCCGCTGAGCGGTTCGCGGGCCGGGTCATCCGGCCGCCTCCTCGCCGATCAGGCCGGGCTGCTCGAAAAGCACGTGGACCAGCTCCCACAGGACGTGGTACTGGGTCACGTGGATCTCCTTGACCACGGCGGGGTCGTCCGAGGCCGCGGTCAGGAGGTGGTCGGCCACCCCACGGCGTGCGATGGCTCCTCCGTCGCCTCCGAGCAGCGCGAGGGTGAGCAGGCCCAGCTCCCTCGCGGTCTCCAGGGCCCGCAGCACGTTCTCGCACCGGCCGTCGCGGGAGATCCCCAGCGCCATGTCGGCCGGGTCCGCCCACTGGCGCACCTGGTGGGCGAAGGTCTCGGCAAGACCCTCGCGGTTGCTCACCCCGGTGACCGTGGCCGAGTCGTTGTTGAGCGCCATCGCGGGCAGTGCCTTCTTGCCGACGATGACCGGGTGCATGAACTCGACGGTGATGTGGGCCGCGTCCGTACCGCAGCCGCCGTTGCCGAAGACGATCAGTTTTCCGCCCCTGCGGAATCTCGCCGCCAGCTCGCGGCACGCCAGGGCGATGCGCTCGGAGTCCGCAGCGAGGGCGCGCCCCGCGCGGTCACGCTTGAGAAAAGCCTCGCCGACCGCCGGATGCATGGTCGATGTCACTGGCATATGTGAACACTCCGTTATCTACGGTAGCCGTAAGGCTACGTTGCGTATCCGAAGTGCCGACACCTTCGACGTCGCAAGCAGGAGTAAAGGTCTGATCATGGACATGCACCACGACCCTGGAGTCCGGGATCAAAAAAATCCCCATATACCCTCTAAATTGGTAGGCAATATTGACAATAAGGAATCGATCTGATCAAGTGATGATGTGGCGGGGAGTGATTCGGCAGGTCAGCGGCAGCAGGTCCGAGTCCGGCGCGACGGCCGGAACCGGCCGCCGCCCTCCGGCAGGCCCTGTGAAGGTTCGAGCGGGATCTCCGCCCCCCTGACGCGCCTGCCCGCGAATCGGGAACGCGAGCATCTGGCGACCCTGGTCAGTGCCGCGGAGGCCGTCATGAGGTCGGCACCGGAGACCGCCGCCTGCTGGCTGCGGGCCGCGCTGAACGCCTTTCCTCCGGAGCGCCGTGGCGACCTCGACCACGTCTCGCTGCTCGATCTGCTCGGTCGCGCGCTCGTCCTGGTCGAACGGCCCGTGGAGGGCCGGGACCCGCTCCGCTCGCGCTGAGCCGTGGGAGCGCGCACCGCGCGAGTTCCCGACGCCCGCTAGCTCGCACTCTTGGTGATCGCGGACGTTCCCGGCTATCTTCCTGACATCGGGACCGACGGGACGGGGGCGACGGTGCTTGACGACGGGGAACCACAGAAACCCGCCTCTGCCCTGACGGGCCACGACCACCGGGCCGCCGTGGCCCGGATGACCTCTGAACCACCGAGGGCGGTGCACGCATGACCTCGCTGCTGGCCATCAGCGACCTGCACATCGGCTACCGGGAGAACCGAAGGATCGTCGAGGAGCTGCGACCCACCTCAGACTCCGACTGGCTGCTGGTGGCCGGGGACGTCTCCGAGGCCGTCGCCGACGTCGAGTGGGCGCTGAGCCTGCTCGCGGACCGCTTCGCGAAGGTGGTGTGGGCGCCGGGCAACCACGAGCTGTGGACCCATCCCAGCGACCCCGTCCAGCTGCGCGGTGAGGAGCGCTACCGGCATCTGGTGAAGATCTGCCAGAACCTCGGGGTGGTGACTCCGGAGGACCCCTACCCGGTGTGGGAGGGGCCGGGCGGGCCGGTGGCCGTCGCCCCGCTGTTCGTGCTGTACGACTACACCTTCAGGGTGCCGGGCGCCGCGACCGAGGAGGAGGCGCTCGCCCTGGCGTACGAGAAGGGGGTGGTGTGCTCCGACGAGATGTTCCTCCACCCCGATCCCCATCCCTCCCGCGCGGCCTGGTGCCGGGCCAGGATCGCCGAGACCGAGCGCAGGCTGCAGGCCCGCCCCCAGGGCATGCCGACCGTGCTCGTCAACCACTACCCGCTGGTCCGCGAGCCGACCATGATCCTCCGGTACCCGGAGTTCGCGATCTGGTGCGGCACCGAGCTGACCGCGGACTGGCACCTGCGCTTCGAGGCGGCGGCGGTCGTCTACGGTCACCTGCACATCCCCAGGACCACCTGGCACGACGGCGTGCGCTTCGAGGAGGTCTCGCTGGGCTATCCCCGTGAATGGCGGCCCCGTCCGACTCCACCGGGCAGGCCACGCCAGATCCTGCCCGTCCCCCAGGCCGCCTCATGATCGAGAAGATCCTGCCGTCCTGGGTGGCGAGCGCGGAGGCGTTCGACGACCCGCCGGAGGCCACGCTGTTCCCCGAGGAGGAGGCGGTCATCGCCCGCGCGGTCGACAAGCGGCGACGTGAGTTCACCACCGCCCGCCACTGCGCCAGGCAGGCCCTGGGCAGCCTCGGGCTGCCACCGGCGCCGATCCTGCCCGGCGAACGCGGCGCGCCCGGGTGGCCGAGCGGGGTGACGGGCGCCATCACCCACTGCGCGGGGTACCGCGCCGCCGCCGTCTCCCTGGAGGCGCTGACCATCGGCATCGACGCCGAACCCCATGAGCCGCTTCCCGACGGGGTCCTGCCCGCCGTCTCCCTGGAGCAGGAGCGGGCCGAGCTGGGACGGCTCGGCGGGGACGTCCACTGGGACCGGCTGCTGTTCAGCGCCAAGGAGAGCGTCTACAAGGCCTGGTTCCCGCTCGCCCTGCGCTGGCTCGACTTCGAGGAGGCCCACGTCACCTTCGACCCCTCCGGCACCTTCACCGCCCGTCTCCTCGTCCAGGGGCCACAGGTCGCGGGGCGACAGCTGACGGGGTTCACCGGACGGTGGCTCGTGGCCGACGGCCTGCTGGTGACAGCCATCGCCGTACCCGGCGGCCCGCGTCCCGCCGAGTGACGCCCCGGCAGGACGGGAAGCCCTCCGCACCAGCCCTGCTGTTGCGCCTCTACACCGACGTCGTCCGCGAGATCATGTTCCCGTGACCCGCGGACACGCGGCCCGTGTTCACGGCTGGAAGCGGTAGCCCATGCCCGGTTCGGTGAGCAGGTGAACCGGGCGGGCGGGGTCGGGTTCCAGCTTCTTGCGTATCTGGGCCATGTACTGGCGCAGGTAGTGGGTCTCCTTGAGATATTTGGCGCCCCAGACCTCGGTCAGCAGCTGGCGCTGGCTGATGAGCTTGCCGGGGTTGCGCAGCAGGATCTCCAGCAGGTGCCATTCGGTCGGCGTCAGCCGTACTCCCCCGGAGATCGTCTTGCCCGCCAGGTCGACCACGTGCTCGCCGACCTGGATCCGGGCCAGCTCCGAGTCCTGGACGGCGGTGCGGCGGGTCACGGCCCTGACGCGGGCCAGCAGCTCGTCGATGTTGAACGGTTTGGTGACATAGTCGTCCGCCCCGGCGTCCAAGGCCTCGACCTTGTCCTGATTTCCCGCCCGCCCGGAGAGCACGATGATCGGCACGGTGGTCCAGCCGCGCAGCCCGTGGATGACGTCGACCCCATCGATGTCGGGCAGCCCGAGGTCGAGAACGACCAGGTCGGGATGCCAGTCGGCGGCCTCGCGCAGGGCGGCGCCGCCGTCGGCGGCGACCGCGACCTCGAAGTTCCGGGCGACGAGGTTGATGCGCAGCGCGCGCAGGATCTGCGGTTCGTCGTCGACGACGAGGACGCGTGTCATGCGTGCTCCCGAGGGGCGATGGGCAGTGTCAGGATCATAGTGAGACCTCCCCCTGGTGTTTCCTCCGGCAGCAGGGTGCCGCCCATCGCCTCCGCCAGTCCCCTGGAGAGCGCGAGACCGAGGCCTACACCGGTGTGGTTGTCGCGATCGCCGAGACGCTGGAACGGCATGAAGACCCGCTCGTGCGCCTCGCGCGGGATGCCGGGCCCCCGGTCGATGACGCGGACCTCGACGCTGTCGCCGTACCAGCTCGCGGTGACGAGGACCTTGCCGTCCCGCGGGCTGTAGCGCACCGCGTTGGACATCACGTTGACCAGGATCCGCTCGACCAGGGCGGGGTCGGCGACAACCTCGGGCAGGTCGGGCGGGATGTCGCCCTCGACCCGGTCGCTGAGCGGCCCCAGGTCGTCGATGGAGCGCGGGAGGATCTCGCCGATCGCGATCGTCTGCAGGGCCAGGCCCAGCACCCCCGCCTGCAGGCGGCTCATGTCGAGCAGGTTGGCGACCAGCCTGTCGAGCTTGGCCAGCGACTCGTCGGCGGTGGCCAGCAGTTCCCGCCGGTCCTCCTCGTTCCAGTCGATCTCGGTGCCGAGCAGGCTGTCGACCGCGACCCTGGCGGAGGCCAGCGGCGTGCGCAGGTCGTGGCTCACTGCGGCGAGCAGGGCGGTGCGCATCTTGTCGGCCTCGGCCAGCGGCCCCGCGAGGTCCGCCTCGTGCCGCAGCCGCTCCTGGCGCAGCGCGACCGCCGCCTCGGCGGCGAACGCCTCCAGCACCCGGCGGTCGGCCGCGTCGAGCAGCCTGCCGCACCCGGCGAGCACCAGATCCCGGTCGATCACCACGTCGGTGTCCGCCGCTCCCGGCGTGACACAGGGCGGTCCTCCCGCCGTCGCCACGATCCGCCACGCCTCGGGTTCCGAGCGGTCGTCGGGGGCGGGCTCACCGGTGCGTTCGAGCAGCGTGACGGAGGCCAGCCCGAAGGTCTCGCGCAGCCGGGCCAGCAGGGACGGCAGCGCCGCCTCCCCGCGCAGCACGTGACCGGCCAGTGTGGAGAGCACCTCGGCGTCCGCGCTCGCGCGGGCCGCCTCCCTGGTCCGCCTGGCGGCCAGGTCGACGACCGCGCTCACCATGACGGCGACCAGCACGTAGACGCTGAGCGCGAGCAGGTTCTCCGGATCGGCGATGGTGAACCGGTCGACCGGCGGGGTGAAGAAGTAGTTGAGCAGTAGGAACCCCGCGACGGCCGCGGTGACGGCGGGCCACATGCCGCCGACCAGGGCGACGCAGACGACCATGAGCAGGAACAGCAGGATCCCGCTCGACAGCTTCAGGCCGTCCCTGATCGGGACCAGCAGCGCGGTGATCACCGGAATGCCCAGCAGCGCCATGACCCAGCCGGTGATCCTGCGGCCGCGGGTGAGCGCGGCCCGCGACCGGTCGCGCCCGGCCCCCTTCCCCGCCTGGGCATGAGTGATCATGTGGACGTCGATGGAGCCGGACAGCGCGGTGGTCGTGACCCCGACCCCGCGGGAGAACAGCTGGGCGAACCGGCCCCTGCGGGAGGCGCCGAGCACCAGCTGGGTGGCGTTCACCCCGCCTGCGAAGTCGAGCAGCGCACGTGGCACGCTGTCGCCGACCACCTGGTGGTAGGTGCCGCCCAGGCTCTCGACCAGGGCGCGCTGGCGGGCCAGGTTCGCCGGATCGGTCCCGTTCAGCCCGTCGGAACGGGTCACGTGGACGGCCATCAGGTCGGCGCCCTTGGTGCGGGCGGCGATCCTGGCGGCCCGCCGTACCAGGGTGTCGCCCTCGGGCCCGCCGGTCAGCGCGACCACGACGCGCTCGCGTGCCTCCCAGGTGCCGGCGATGCCGTGTTCGGCGCGGTAGCGGTCGAGCTGGTCGTCCACCTTGCCCGCGACCCACAGCAGCGCCAGCTCCCGCAGGGCCGTCAGGTTGCCCACCCTGAAGTAGTTCGACAGGGCCGCGTCCACCTTCTCCGGGAGGTAGACGTTGCCGTGGGCCATCCGGCGGCGCAGCGCGTCCGGCGCCATGTCGACCAGCTGCACCGCGTCCGCCTGCCGTACCACCTCGTCGGGCACGGTCTCGCGCTGCGGGACTCCGGTGATCTGCTGGACGACGTCGTTGAGCGACTCCAGGTGCTGGATGTTGACGGTGGAGATGACGTCGATCCCGGCGTCGAGGATCTCCTCGATGTCCTGCCAGCGCTTGGCGTTGCGCGAGCCGGGCACGTTGGTGTGCGCCAGCTCGTCGATCAGCGCCACCTTGGGCTTCCTCGCGATGACGGCGTCCACGTCCAGCTCGGTGAAGCTCGCCCCCCGGTGGAGCAGGGTCCTGCGCGGGACGGTCTCCAGGCCCTCCAGCAGCACGGCGGTGCGGGGCCGGTCGTGGGTCTCGACGAGCCCCACGACCACGTCCGTGCCGCGCGCGAGGCGCCTGTGCCCCTCGTCGAGCATCGCGTAGGTCTTGCCGACACCGGGGGCCGCGCCCAGATAGATGCGCAGCTGCCCGCGCGTCCCGTTCATTGCCCTATCCCCCTTTCCACCTGGTTCGCCTGCCTACGATCATCCCCTGTCGAGGGCGAGGTTGAGTTCCAGGACGTTGACGGCCGGCTCACCCATGAAGCCGAGCGCGCGGCCGGTGGTGTTCTGCTGGATCAGGGCCCTGACCTTCGCCACGTCGAGGCCGCGTTCCCTGGCGACGCGGGGGGCCTGCAACTGCGCGTAGGCGAGTGAGATGTGCGGGTCGAGCCCCGAGCCGCTGGCGGTGACCGCGTCGGCGGGCACGACCGCCGTCGCCGAGCCCCGGACCGGGACGGTACGGCCCGCGGCCAGGTTCTCGCCCGGCTTGGCGCACTCCACCTTCACCCCCTGGTAGTCGGCGACGAACGGGGCGGCGGGGCAGGCCTGGTTGGCGCTGACCACCCGGGTGGGAGTGCCGACGGCGGGGAAGACCTTCAGCACCGCGCCCACCCCGTCCGGTGTGCAGTACGGCCTGGCGCCGCTGACCCCCTCCAGTCTGCCGACGGCGGTGCTGCGGGCGCACACCCGGGTCAGCAGGGACTGTTTCCCGGTGTCGGGGTTGCCGTCGGCGTCCTTTGCGCCCGGCACGGCAAGGACGTCAAGGACGCTTTCGGGGCCGAGGTTACTCGCGCCGGTCGAGAGCGTGTCGTAGCCCTTTCCCGCCGCCGAGGGGCGGCTCTGGAAGTACCTGCCGACCGGGGCGCCGCTGGAGTCGGTGAAGTTCTGGCCGATGAGCGCGCTGCCGACGTCGCGGCCGTCCTTCTGGACGAGCGAGCCGTTGGCGTTTCCGTTGAAGACGGCCTGGGCGACCCCGGTGACCAGCAGCGGATAGGCCCCGCCGAGGATCAGGGTCAGGACGAGCAGCGCGCGCAGCGCGGCGAGGTGCTGGCGGACCCAGCTGGGCAGGCGTTCCATTTAAGACATCCCCGGAAGGAACTGGATGAGCAGATCGATGAGTTTGATACCGGCGAACGGCGCGACGATGCCGCCCAGGCCGTAGAGGTAGAGGTTGCGGCTGAGCAGTTTGGAGGCGCTGGAGGGCCGGTAGCGCACCCCGCGCAGCGCGAGCGGGATGAGCGCGACGATGACGATCGCGTTGAAGACGACCGCGGACAGGATCGCCGACTGGGGGCTGGCCAGCCGCATGATGTTGAGGGCGTCCAGGCCGGGGTAGACGGCGGCGAACATGGCGGGGATGATCGCGAAGTACTTGGCGATGTCGTTGGCGATGGAGAAGGTGGTCAGCGCGCCCCGGGTGATGAGCAGCTGCTTGCCGATCTCCACGATCTCGATGAGTTTGGTCGGGTTGGAGTCGAGGTCGACCATGTTGCCGGCCTCCTTGGCGGCGGAGGTGCCGGTGTTCATCGCCACCCCGACGTCGGCCTGGGCGAGCGCGGGGGCGTCGTTGGTTCCGTCGCCGGTCATCGCGACCAGCCGCCCGCCCTGCTGCTCCTTCCTGATCAGCGCGAGCTTGTCCTCGGGGGTGGCCTCGGCGAGGAAGTCGTCCACGCCCGCCTCGTCGGCGATGGCCTTGGCGGTCAGCGGGTTGTCACCGGTGATCATGACGGTGCGGATGCCCATCCTGCGCATCTCGTCGAACCGCTCCCGCATGCCTTGTTTGACGACGTCCTTGAGGTGGATCACCCCCAGCACGCGCGCCGTGCCGCCGCTGCCGCCGACGATCGCGCCGGAGCCACCGGGATCACTGCTCTGGCCGGGGACCGCACCGACGATCTCGCCGACGACCAGCGGGGTGCCGCCGGAGCCCGAGATGGCGTCGACGATCGCGCCGACCTCACCGGTGGGGTGGCCGCCGTGGTCGCGGACCCACTTCATCACCGCGGTCGCCGCGCCCTTGCGGACCTGGCGGCCGTCCACGCTCACCCCGGACATGCGGGTCTGGGCGGTGAAGGGTACCCACTCGGCGTGCGCCAGCTCACCGGGCTGCCGTTCGCGCAGGCCGTAGGCCTGCTTGGCGTAGACCACGATCGAGCGGCCCTCCGGGGTCTCGTCGGCCAGGCTGGACAGCTGCGCGGCCAGCGCCAGTTCCTCGGCGGACACGCCCGGCACCGGCATGAACTCCGACGCCTGCCGGTTGCCCAGCGTGATGGTGCCGGTCTTGTCCAGCAGCAGCGTGGACACGTCCCCGGCGGCCTCGACCGCGCGGCCGCTCATCGCCAGCACGTTGCGCTGCACCAGGCGGTCCATGCCCGCGATGCCGATCGCGCTCAGCAGCGCGCCGATCGTGGTCGGGATCAGGCAGACCAGCAGCGCCGCCAGCACGATCCCGCTGACCCCGTCGGCGGTCAGCGCGAGCGAGTCGGGCACGCCAGGATTGCTCGCCTTGGAGTAGATCGCCAGCGGCTGCATCGTCGCGGTGGCCACCAGGAAGATGATCGTCAGGGCGGCCAGCAGGATGTTGAGCGCGATCTCGTTGGGCGTCTTCTGCCGGTTGGCGCCCTCGACCAAGGCGATCATCCGGTCGATAAAGCTCTCCCCCGGCTTCTGGGTGATCCGCACGATGATCCGGTCGCTCAGCACCTTGGTGCCACCGGTCACGGCGGAGCGGTCGCCGCCGGACTCGCGGATCACCGGCGCGGACTCGCCGGTGATCGCCGACTCGTCGACGCTGGCGATGCCCTCGACCACGTCACCGTCCCCGGGAATGATCTCCCCGGCCTCGACGATCACGAGGTCACCCTGCCTGAGTTCGGGCGCGCCGACCTGGTCGAAGGAGACGTCCCGCAGGCCCGGCCGCCAGCCGGTCAGCCTGCGGGCGGTGGTGTCACGCTTGGCGGCGCGCAACGTGGCGGCCTGGGCCTTGCCACGGCCCTCGGCCACGGCCTCGGCCAGGTTGGCGAAGACCACGGTCAGCCACAGCCACACCACGATGGCCCAGGCGAAGAACGACGGGTCGACGACCGCGAGGACGGTGGTGAAGACCGCGCCGATCTCCACGATGAACATCACCGGGTTGCGCCACAGCGTGGCCGGGTTGAGCTTCCTGAGCGCGTCCGGCAGCGACCTGACCAGTTGCCCGGGGTCGAGCAGCCCGCCGCCGACCCTGCCGTTTCTCTGCGGGGCGGGGGTACGGCCGGGCGTCTGGAGTGTTGGGGTGGACATGTTCAACGGATTCCTTCTGCGAGCGGCCCGAGCGCCAGGGCGGGGAGGAAGGTCAGCGCAACCAGGATGATCGTCACGCCGACGACCATGCCGACGAACTGCGGCCGGTGAGTGGGCAGCGTTCCGGCCGAGGCCGGGACCGGAGCCTGCCGGGCCAGCGAACCGGCCAGCGCCAGCACGAACACGATCGGCAGGAACCGGCCGAAGGCCATGCACAGGCCGAGCGCGGTGTCGTACCACGGGGTGTTGACGGTCAGGCCACCGAACGCCGAGCCGTTGTTGTTGGAGGCGCTGGTGAAGGCGTACAGCACCTCCGACAGGCCGTGCGGGCCGCTGTTGAGCATGCTGGAGCGCTGCTCGGCCGAGCCCATCGCCAGCGCCGTTCCGACGAGCACCAGCACCGGGGTGACCAGGAAGTACATCGAGGCGAGCTTGATCTCGCGTGAGCCGATCTTCTTGCCCAGGTATTCGGGGGTCCGGCCGACCATCAGTCCGGCGACGAACACCGTGATCACCGCCAGCACCAGCATGCCGTACAGGCCCGAGCCCACGCCGCCCGGCGCGACCTCGCCGAGCATCATGTTGAACATCGTGATCATGCCGCCGAGCGCGGTGTAGGAGTCGTGGAAGGAGTTCACCGCGCCGGTCGAGGTCAGCGTCGTGGCGGCGCCGAAGGTCGCGGAGTTGGCCACCCCGAACCGCGTCTCCTTGCCCTCAAGCGAGGCGCCGACGGCCTGCGGCACGGTGCCGTGGTGCGCGAGTTCGAGGCCGGTCAGCACGCAGACGCTGACGACGGCGATCGTCGCCATGATCGCGGCGATCGCGTAGCCCTGCCGGTTGTCGCCGACCATGCGGCCGAAGGTGCGCGGCAGCGCGAACGGGATCAGCAGGATCGCGAAGATCTCCACCCAGTTGGTCCAGCTCGTGGCGTTCTCGAACGGGTGGGCGGAGTTGGCGTTGTAGAAACCGCCGCCGTTGGTGCCCAGCTCCTTGATGATCTCCTGGCTGGCCACCGGGCCGCCGGTGATCGCCTGGGTGCCGCCGGTCAGGGTGGCCACCTCGTGCGGCGCCGCGAAGTTCTGCACCAGGCCGCCCGCGACCAGGACGAGCGCGCCGACGAAGGCGATCGGCAGCAGGATCCGGACCGTGCCGCGGACCAGGTCGACCCAGAAGTTGCCCAGTTCCTCGCTCTGCCTGCGGGCAAAGCCGCGCACCAGCGCGATGGCCACCGCCATGCCGACCGCGGCCGAGACGAAGTTCTGCACCGCCAGGCCGGCCATCTGCACCAGGTGGCCCATGGTCGACTCGCCGGAGTAGGCCTGCCAGTTGGTGTTGGTGACGAAACTGACCGCGGTGTTCCAGGCGATGTGGTCGGTGACCGGGGGCATGCCCAGGCTGAGGAACAACTTGTCCTGCAGGCGTTGCAGGCCGTACAGGAACAGGACCGAGACCCCGGAGAAGGCCAGCACGCTGCGGGCGTAGACGCTCCAGCGCTGCTCGGCCTCCGGGCGTACCCCGACCAGCCGGTAGATCACCCGCTCGGCGCGGGAGTGCTTCGTGCCGGTGTAGACCCGGTACATGTAGTCGCCCAGCGGCCGGTAGGTGACGGCCAGGGCGAGAACGAGGGATCCGATGAACACGATCCCCGCGACGGTCGGTGACATCAGAAGCGCTCCGGGAACAGCAGGGCGGCGACCACGAAGACCACCAGGCCGATGACCATGACGAGACCGATGGCGTTGACGGCGCTCACAGCCGTTCCACCGCCCTGACGACAAGCCCGAGGATCGCGAAGACCGCGATCGTCAGGGCGACGAAGATGACGTCGGCCATCCCCACTCCTTGATGAGCACACGCGTTTCCGGCCGCCGGACGGAGGCCTTGCTATAAGCAAAACGTGAGGTTTATGGGTTTTTGCGCGTCTTGATGGGTTCCATACGCCATCGCACCGTTTATTGACGCGTTCCCTACGTCCGGCCCTCCGGCCCACCGATACGGGCCGGAACGTGTGGCCAGAAATATCCCGCCAAATCCGGCTTCACAAATCCCATCGCACGGTCAACTTTTCCGGTATTTCCCGCGTCACATCAGTCAGAACAGGGGACGCCGCAGAAGTTCGGGGATGGCGGCGATCATCGAATCTCACAACGGGGAGATCGTCATGACCGCACAAGTGATCATTGAGGCGATCGGCAGAGCGGGGCTGTCCGCCGATCAGGTACGGCAGGTAGCGGGGGCGCATCCTGCCGTACTCACCCATCTGGAGCACACCGACGCCGACCAGCTCATCCTGGGCGAGGCGGTCGCGCTGGGTCACGAGCCGGGCGAGGACGCCGAGTTCAGGGCGAACGTCTTCGACCCGGTCTCCAACCGGGGTGTCGAACTGCGCGGCACGATCGACCGGCCCGAGGAGGCGCGGGTCCTGCCGAGCGCCTACCGGCCCAACCCCCGCCCGGAGGAACTGCGGGCGGCGGCGGCGATCCTGCGCGCCGACGAGCGCTTCCCCGCGGGCGGCGACGTGGTGATCTACCAGCCGATGCCGCCACTGGCCGACCTGGAGAGGCCTGACGGCACCACCGTCCGCCGCCCGACCCTCGGTGTCTACTCCCCCGGCGACGACAACAGGCACCGCATCGTCGCCGTCGACGTCGCGGCGGGCACCGTCGACTGGTCTCCCGCCGGGGTCACCGCGGCCCTGCACCCCGGCGACTGCGAGTCGCACCTGCCCGAGGGGGTGGAGAGCCTGCGTGACCGGGGCGGCCCGGACGCGGTACGGCTGCGTGTCGTCGACGAGGGGACCGAGCTGTGGAACCTCGTCGTGGTACGGCCCCGCGCCTCCGCGCCGCAGAACCCCGGAGACGGATCAGGGGTCGAGCTGCGTGACGTCCGCTACCGGGGCAGGCTGGTGCTGCGCCAGGCGCACGTGCCGATCCTCAACGTCCAGTACGAGGAGGACGGCGTCACCTTCCGCGACTGGCAGAACCAGGAGACGCGTTTCTCCGCCGTCGGAACCGACCCGGTCGGCTGGGGCTGGCGGATCTGCGACCGGTCGCCAAAGACGATCCTGGAGCGTCCGGACAACGACGCGGGCAACTTCCAGGGAGTCGCCCTCCACTACGCCGACGGCGAGCTGCGCATCGTCAGCGAGATCTCGGCGGGCTGGTACCGCTACGTCTCCGAGTGGCGCCTGGCCGAGGACGGCGTGATCAAGCCGCGTTTCGGCTTCGCGGGAGTCCGCAACCCGCGCACGTGCATGCGTCACCGCCACCACGTCTACTGGCGCTTCGACTTCGACGTCGAAGGGTCGGCCAACGACCTGATCGAGCAGTTCGACGACACCCCGGCGGGTCCCAAGCCGACGCCGATCGTGCGCGAGGTCTCCAGGAAGCGGCGCAAGCCCGCCCGTTTCTGGCAGGTCACCGACAAGTCCAGCGGCAGGGGCCACCGGATCGTGCCGGGTGAGCACGACAACACCGCCGACGCCTACGGCATCGCCGACCTGTGGTTCCTGCGCCACCGGGCCAGCGAGCTCTACGACGGCAACCCGGGCGAGAACAACCAGGTGGCGCTCGACCGGTTCGTCAACGGCGAGGACGTCGGCGGCACCAACGTCGTCGTCTGGTACGCCGGGCACTTCCGGCACGACCAGAACGCCCCCGACCACCACCAGGGCCACATCGTCGGCCCCGACCTGATCCCGATCCCGGGCCCCGGCATCTGACGGCCCGGCCCGGTCACGGAGCGGACGGGCCCAGGGAGCTCAGGGAGCCGGATCGGGGCCCGTTCCCCGGTCCGCCTCCCAGCCCGTCTCCGGCTCGGCCAGGCCGTGGCGGTAGGCGTAGGTGACGGCGTGGACGCGGTCGCGCAGGCGCGCCTTGGCGAAGAGGTTGTTGATGTGCGTCTTGACGGTGGCCTCGCTGATGAAGAGGACCGTGGCGATCTCGGCGTTCGACAGTCCTCTGGCGATGAGGCGCAGCACCTCGGCCTCGCGTGGGGTCAGGCCGTCTGGCGGAGAAGGGGCAGGCACGTCCCGGGAGCGCGGAGAGCCCGCTCCCGGCGCGGGGCGGGCCGTCCTCGGCGACCGCGGACGGCCCGCCTGCCCCGTCGGCTCCCCGGGGGCCGCCGCCGGAGGTGACGCGGGCCCGGCGGTCTCCCGCGGCTCCTGGTGGCCGGTCACCGTGTTGAGAAGGCGACGCTGCACGCTGGGGTCGAGCTGGGCGTCGCCGTTCATGACCGCCGCGACCGCTCTGGCGATCTCCTCGGCGTCGGCGCTCTTGGTGAGGAAACCGCGGGCTCCGGCCCGCAGCGCGGCGAAGACCGACTCGTCGTCCGAGTAGGTGGTCAGGACCACGACCTGGGTCTCCGGAAACCCGGCGCGGATCCTGCGGGTGGCCTCGACCCCGTCGACCCTCGGCATCCGCAGGTCCATCAGCACCACGTCGGGGCGCCGCTCGGCGACCAGCCGCAGCGCGGCCTCCCCGTCACCGGCCGAGCCGACCACCTCGATGCCGGGCAGCAGGCCGAGCAGCAGGACCAGCCCGTCGCGGACCACGGCCTGGTCGTCGACCACCAGCACCCGGGCGGTCACGACGGCACCCGCAGGCGGATCATGAAGACCTCGTCGTTCTCGCCGGCCTCCAGGGTCCCGCCGAGGAGTTCGGCCCGTTCTCGCATGCCCACGATCCCGTATCCTCCCCCGGGCGTGCCCGGCGAACGCCCGGCGGGGTTGGTGACCTCCAGCTCGCAGGAGCCGCCGTGGAAGCCGAGCCGTACGGTCGCGGCGGAGCCGGGGGCGTGCCGTCGCACATTGGTGATGGCCTCCTGGGCGGTACGGATCACCGCCAGCTCGGCCTCAGGCGGCAGCCGGCGCTCGTGGCCCGACAGCAGGAGCGTGCACTCCTTCCCCGTGGCCGCGTGGAACTCCTCCGCCAGCCTTCTCAGCGCGGCGGGCAGCGGCGGCAGGTCCTCCCGCAGGGCGGACACGGCTCTGCGCGCCTCCTCGAGGCCGTTCTTCGCCAGGTCCCTGGCGCGTTCGACCCGGTCGAGCGCCTCCTCCTGCCGGTCGGCGCGCAGCAGCAGCCTGGCGCCCTCCAGATGCACGATCTGCGCGGACAGGGAGTGGGCGAGGATGTCGTGAATCTCCCTGGCGATGCGGGCGCGCTCGGCCAGCACCGCCTCGCGCTCCTCGGCGCTCCTGACGGCCCTGCGCTGCCTGATCGTGTAGGCGATCATGAAGACCAGGCAGAGGCTGAACGCCAGGCCGAGGTCCCGGTCCATGTCGCCGGTCACCATCCCGGCCGTGATCGGCCCCGCCAGTGCGAGCAGCCCGATCGGCAGCGAGTACTGGAAGGGATGTCTGACGGCGGCGGTCCCGACGCAGAAGAGCAGCACGGCGACGGCCGGGCCGTCGTTGACGATCGTGTCCAGGCCGATGGAGAGCACGACGGCGAGGCCGAGGGCGACGACCTTGACGGGAACCCCGATGAGCGGGACCGGAGGTGACTGGCTGTCCCCCGAGGGCAGGATCGCGACGGCCAGCAAGCCCGCGACGGCGACGGCGAGGAGAGTGACCACGAGCCCCTCTCCCGTCAGGCCGAAGCCGGGCCTCGACCTGGCCTGCGCGATCAGGAACAGCACGATCACCCCAGCCCGCAGGACAATGGGGATGATCGTGTTCTCCTGGCGCTCCGTCGTCACGCTACGACGCTACCGCCTGTCAGGTCAGCGGCCATGAGTACTCCTTCTGCCCTACCTGCCCTACCGTGGCGGACAGGAGCCGGCCCCGGTAGGCGACCAGGAGGGCCTGTGTCGCGACGGTAAGGCCCGCGAAGATCAGGGCGGCGGTGGGCCTGAAGGCGAGACCGAGGGCGTTTCCCACGGCGAACAGGACGAGGCGGGCGGTGAACGAGAACAGCCAGGCCAGCATTGTCCATCCGGTGCCCTTGGACCACGTGACCCCGGCCTCGTCCCGCCATACCCGCACGGTGGAGGCGCGCAGGGCGCCGAAGGCGATGGCCGTGACCACCTCGGCGGCGACCACGACCACGCTGAGGACAGAGGGATGAAAGTCGAGGACACCGCCGCTCCCCAAACCGGCCGCCACCAGGACGAGGGCGAAGATGAGGATGCCACGCTTGGCGGTCGGCCGCGTCACCATCTGGCGGTAGACGACGAAGACGACGATGGCGACGGTGGCGATAGCGATCTGCGTCGATTCCATGGCTCAGACGGTAGGGACGGCGTCCGCGGCCCGGATCGGAGCAGGGGTGGAGACAGGCGATCTCCACCTCCGGGTGGAGAGGGCGAAGCGGCGAGGGGCCGGAGTACAGAGGACGGACGGAGACGGTGAGGCCGGGCGAGCCGGAGGCCATGGGAGAGGGCTCGAGTGGACGGGGGAAAGGCGATGGGAGAGGGCGGTCCACGGCTCGTGTGGCCTTGATGGCAGGGGAGGCCCACTTCCGGGACAGTTGCCGGAGCCCCGGAGGCCGCGGACACTCTGATGGTCACCGCACGCCGGACGGGGGACACCGAGCCGGCTGAGCGTTCACGGGCCCGCACCGCGAAAAACCGTTTGACGGGGGTTTTAGCCTTGTCGGGCCTTCACCTGGAGTGATGGCCATCTCAACTGAAGACCGTGAGGAGCGTGCTGCCTGCTGATGCCCCCCGATACCGTCGCCCCCGAGCGAGAACCCGGTACCCTTCAGCCTCCGACCCCCCGCCCGCGACGCGCCAGGACGAACTCCCTGTGGCGCATGAAGTCCTACCTACGCCCCTACGCGACCCAGCTGGCCCTCATCTGGTTGCCCGCCCTCGCCGGAGTCGGGATCGGCATCGTCATCCCGCTGATCGGCAGAGAGATCATCGACGGCCCCGTCGCCCGCGGCGAAACCAGCGCCCTGCTCCCCCTCTCCCTGCTCGCCCTGGCGCTCGGCGTGATCGAGGCGCTGCTGGTCCTGATACGCAGGTGGCTGCTGTCCGAGGCCGTCCTCGGCCTGGAGACCAGGATCCGTGACGACCTCTACGAACACCTCCAGCGGCTGCCGATGAGCTTCCACGGCGCCTGGCAGTCCGGGCAGCTGCTGTCCCGCGCGACGACCGACCTGTCCGCGATCCGGCGCTTCCTCGGCTTCGGCATGCTCTTCCTCGTCCTGATCAGCATCCAGATCGTGACGGTGACCGGCCTGCTGCTGAACATGTACTGGCCGCTCGGCCTGCTGGTCGCCGCGTCGGCGTTGCCCATCACGCTCACCTCGCTGCGTTTCGAGCGGGGGTACATCGAGGTCTCGCGCCAGGTGCAGGACCAGCAGGGCGACCTCGCCACCGTGGTCGAGGAGTCCGCCGTCGGCATCCGCACGATCAAGGCCTTCGGCCGGGGCCCACACGTCTTCGGCGTCTTCGAGGAGGGGGCGCGGAAGGTCTACCGGACCTCGATGGAGAAGGTACGCCTCTCGGCGCGCTTCTTCACCTTCCTCGAGGTGGTTCCCAACGTCACCCTCGCCATCGTGCTGCTGCTCGGCGCGCTCGCGGTCGGCTCGGGACTGCTGACACTGGGCACGCTGGTGGCCTTCACCACCCTGATGCTGCAGCTGGTGTGGCCCATCTCGGCGCTCGGTTTCATCCTGGTGATGGGCCAGGAGGCGATGACCGCGGCAGACCGCGTAATGGAGGTGCTCGACACCGAACCGGAGATCGTCGGCGGCACGGGGGTGATCGAGCGGCCTCGCGGGCACCTGCGCTTCGAGGGTGTGGGGTTCCGGTTTCCCGGTGCGGCCGAGCCGGTGCTCCACGACGTCTGGCTGGAGGTGCGTCCCGGTGAGACGGTCGCCGTCGTCGGTGCCACGGGCTCGGGCAAGACCACGCTGACCTCCCTCGTCCCCCGCCTCCACGACGTCACCGCAGGCCGGATCACCGTCGACGGCCACGACGTGCGGGAGCTGTCGCTGTCCGCGCTCCGCACGATGGTCGCCACGGCCTTCGAGGAGCCCACACTGTTCTCGATGAGCGTCAGGGAGAACCTGACGCTGGGGCGGCACGACGCCACGGAGGAGGAGATGGAGGCGGCCCTCGAGATCGCCCAGGCCGGGTTCGTCCACGATCTGCCGTGGGGCCTGGAGACCAGGATCGGCGAACAAGGGATGTCACTGTCCGGCGGCCAGCGCCAGCGCCTCGCCCTGGCCCGCGCCGTCCTCGCCAGGCCGAAGATCCTGGTCCTCGACGACACCCTGTCCGCCCTGGACGTCGAGACCGAGGCCCTGGTCGAGGAGGCGCTCAGGCACGTGCTGCGGGACGCGACCGGGATCGTCGTCGCGCACCGGGCCTCGACCGTACTGCTCGCCGACAGGGTGGCCCTGCTGCTTGACGGCACGGTCGCCCACATCGGCCCGCACCACGAGCTGATGGCGACCGTACCGGAGTATCGCGCGCTGCTGGCCGCCGACCTGGACGAGCGGGAGGCGCTGCGATGAGCGGGACGGAAACGCGAAGCTGGCGCGGCGTCGCCGCGGAGAACCAGGACGAGCTGTCCGAGCAGGTGTCGTTCCTGCTCCGCGCTCGGTCGAGACGGCTGCTCGCCGACCTGCTGCGGCCGTATCGCAGGGAGATCGTCCTGCTCGTCGCGGTCATAGTGATCTGCAACGGAGCCTCACTCGCCATCCCCTTCCTGATCAAGGTGGGCATCGACGACGGCATCCCGCCGATGGCCTCGGGCCAGGGACCGGGCACGCTGGTCACGGTGGTCGTGGCGGTGCTGGCGGCGGCGGCAATCCAGGCGGCAACCCGTCAGGTGTTTCTCAAAAGGACGGGCCGCGTCGGCCAGGACGTCCTGCTGGAGCTACGGCGGCGGGTCTTCACCCACTTCCAGAGGCTGTCGCTGTCCTTCCACGACGACTACACCTCCGGACGGGTCGTCTCCCGGCTCACCTCGGACATCGAGGCCATCTCCGAGATGCTGCAGTCGGGTTTCGACGGGCTCGTCACCGCGGTGCTGACGCTGACCGGCACCGCGGTCCTGCTGCTCGTCCTGGACGTGAAACTGGGCCTGGTCGCCCTGCTCCCGCTGCCCGTCCTGCTGCTGTTCACCCGCTGGTTCCGGCGGCAGTCGAGCATCACCTACCGCAGGACCCGGGAGACCGTGGCGCTGCTGATCGTCCACTTCGTGGAGTCGATGACCGGCATACGGGCGGTCCAGGCCTTCCGCAGGCAACCGCGCAACCAGGAGATCTTCTCTCAGCTCAACGCCGACTACCGGGACGCCAACGTCCAGGGCATGCGCCTGGTCGCGATCTTCACGCCGGGTGTCAAGCTGATCGGGAACGTCACGATCGCGGCGGTCCTGCTCTACGGCGGGTGGCTGGCCGTCGGCGGCGGCGTCACGGTCGGCGTGCTCGCCGCGTTCCTGCTCTATCTACGCCAGTTCTACGAGCCGATGCAGGAGATCAGCCAGTTCTACAACACCTTCCAGTCGGCGAGCGCGGCACTGGAGAAACTCTCCGGTGTGCTTGAGGAGACGCCCGCCGTGGCGGAACCGCGTCATCCCGTGGCACTGGAGCGGCCACGCGGCCAGGTCAGGTTCGAGGCGGTCGAGTTCTCCTACCTGGACGGCACCCCCGTGCTGCCCAGGATGGACCTGACGATCCCGGCGGGGCAGAGCGTGGCACTGGTCGGCACGACGGGGGCCGGGAAGACCACCCTGGCGAAGCTGGTCGCCAGGTTCTACGACCCGGTCGCGGGGCGTGTGCTGCTGGACGGGGTCGATCTGCGCGACCTCGGGGAGGAGCCACTGCGCGCCGCGGTGGTCCTGGTGACGCAGGAGAACTTCCTGTTCACCGGCTCGGTCGCCGACAACATCAGGTTCGGCAGGCCCGGCGCGACCATGGCCGAGGTCGTCGAGGCCGCCAGGGCCATCGGTGCCCACGACTTCGTCTCCACACTTCCCGAAGGCTACGAGACGCAGGTCGGCAAGCACGGCGGCAGACTGTCGGCGGGACAGCGGCAGCTGGTGGCGTTCGCCCGGGCCTTCCTCGCCGACCCCACGGTGCTGATCCTCGACGAGGCGACCTCGAGCCTGGACGTGCCCGGCGAGCGGCTGGTACAGCGGGCGATGCGCACGATTCTCGCCGACCGGACCGCCCTGATCATCGCGCACCGGCTCTCGACCGTCGAGATCGCGGACCGGGTGCTCGTGATGGACCGCGGCGGGATCGTCGAGGACGGTCCTCCGCAGCGGCTCATCGAGGGCGCGGGCCGCTTCGCGGGCCTGCACCGGGCGTGGCTGGACAGCATCTCGGACCTCCCGAGCGTCCCAGAATAACGCGGTGACCGGGACGTTCACCGGGTCCCGCGCCGTTCCCCGGCTCCGGGCAGGCCGATGCCACCGCTCACCGTAGGCGGCGCCGTGGATGTCCCAGCGGGGACGAGGCAGCGGGCCGGATGGGGTGACCAGGCCGGAAGGCGAGCGGTCCGGCCGGAGGGCGAAACGGGCAGTGGCCCGGACCAGAGGGTCCGGGCCACCACCGCGTGCTCCGTTCGATGTTCTCCGTTCGTTGAGTTCGGTGGGCGTGCCGTCAGAAGTCGAGACTCCAGGAGTTGACCACTCCCGTGTCTCCCTGGAAGTAGTCGCCGACGACGAGCGACCAGGTGCCGTTGCCGAGGCGGCCGGTGTTGTTCACCGTGAAGCTGACCGGCCCGTTGTACTCCGTGCACTCCTCGTAGGCCTCGTACTTCAGCACCCGGGACGTCCCGTTCGGCTGGACCAGGGTGAGACGCAGGTCCTGCGAGCAGGTGTGCTGGATGTCGGCCGTGACCGTGAACGTGCTGCCGGGGGCTCCGTCGAGGTTGACGTCAATGTCGGTGGAGTCCTGGTAGCCGTCGTTGATCTCGAAGGGCGTGTCGTTGGTGAAGGTGCGCCCGCCGCCGGACCCGCCGACGGTGAGGGTGAAGGCCGCCGAGCGGTTGGCGCTCGTGCCCGTGCCGTTGAGGCTGATGTTGTAGGTGCCCGGCTGGATTCCGGCGGTGGTGGAGACGCTGACCGAGGAGCTCTGGCCGCTGGTGATGGTGGCCGGGCTGAAGTCCACCGTCGCGCCTGAGGGGACACCGCTGGCGCTGAACGAGACCGACTGGGCGTTGCCCGAGGTGGTCTGGGTGCTCAGCGTCGCCGTTGCCGAGCCGCCGGGCTGGACCGTGGCCGTGGACGGGTTGACCGAGACCGAGTAGTCATTGGTCGGGGGCGGGGTGTCACCGCCGACCGCGCCCTTCCAGATCGCGTACGCGGCGGCGTCGGCGGCCCGGTCGAGGACGGTGTCGTTGATGTTGCTGGTGGTGTCACAGGCGGAGTGGTAGCAGGAGTCGTACGCCCTGCCCGACTGGCCGCCCCACTTGGTGGCCTGCGCCGAGGTCTTGGTGGCGCTTGCGCCCGCCGCCACACCGGAGGTGGGGATGCCCGCGTTGCGGAAGGAGGCGTCGTCGGAGCGGTTGGCGCCCTCGACGTTCTCCTCCGGCTGCAGGTTCAGCTTGGTGTAGAACGCCTTGAGGTCGGTGGCCGCGGCGGTGTTGATGTTGTTGATGAAGTAGCCCGCGTTGGTCGAGGCCACCATGTCGTAGTTGTAGTAGGCCTTGATCTTGGAGCGCTCGGTTGAGCTGAGCGAGCTGACGTAGAACTTCGAGCCGTTGAGGCCCTGCTCCTCGTCGGTCCACCAGCCGAAGCGCACGTGCTTGGTCATGGTGGGCTTCTTGTCGGCCAGGGTCAGCGCGACCTCGAGCAGGGTGGCTGAGCCCGAGCCGTTGTCGTTGATGCCGGGCCCGGCCGCGACGCTGTCGAGGTGGGCACCGGACATGATGACCTGGTTGGCGTCACCGCCCGGCCAGTCGGCGATCAGGTTGGGACCGGCACCGCCGGTGCAGCCGGAGGTGCAGCTCTGGCGGCTGACGGTGTAACCCGCCGCGGTCAGCTTCTGCTCGATGTAGCTGACCGACTGGGTGTAGCCGGCGCCGGTGGACCTGCGGGTACCACCGTTGTTGGTGGCGATGGTCTGCAGCTGCTGCAGGTGCGCCTTGACGTTCGCGACGCTGATGTCCGGCGGATCGACGGTACCGGGCCCGCCTCCACCGACGGTCAGCGTGTACGTCGCGGTCTTGTCGACGTCGGCGCCGTCCGCGGTGACCGTGACCGACGAGGTGCTGTTCGGCGTGGTCGACGAGGTCGTGATGCTCAGCGTCGCGGTCTGGCCCGCGGTGATGGTCGCCGGGCTGAAGGAGGCGTTCGCCCCCGACGGCAGGCCACTGGCCCGCAGCGTGATGGACTGGGCACTGCCGGCCGTCACCGCGGTCCTGACGGTCGAGGTCGCCGACTGGCCTGCCTGGACGCTGCCGGAGGCGGGGTCGAGGGAGACGGAGAAGTCGTTGCCGGGCGGCTGCGCGGTGCAGGTGCCCTCACCGCTGCCCGCGGAAACGCTGACGGCGCTCCAGGCGGCCCTGACCGCGTTCCACTCCACGCAGCTGTTGGGGAACAGCTGCTTGGCCGCCGCCACCGTGGCCGCGCGCGCCTTGGCGTGGGTCCACGGGGAGGTCTTGGTCTGCAGCCCGGACAGGAAGATCTGACCGGCCTTCTGGATACCGATGCCGGTCAGGCTCGACGAGCCGGAGCAGACCGGGCTGGTCGGCTTGCCGCCACCGGGGTTGGTGCCCTCGGCCAGCAGGTAGAACCAGTGGTTCTGCGGGCCCGCCGCCTTGTGCACCTCGGTGTTGGGGATCGAGGAGGTGTAGCAGTTCGGGTCGCTGACCTTGGAGGGGTCGTACATGTAGCGGATCGGGCCGTTGCCGGTGAGGTTGACCTCTTCACCGACGCTGTAGTCCGGCGGGTCGTTGGGGTTGTTGGCGTAGGCCTCGGTGAGGGCGCCGAAGATGTCGCCGGTGGACTCGTTCAGGCCGCCGGTCTCGTTGCCGCTGCCGCCGTCACTGCCCGAGTACTCGAAGATGGCGTGACCGAACTCGTGGCCGACCACGTCCATCGGGGTGGCCTGCTGGTTGTTGGCCTGGTTGTGACCGAAGTTGGTGTACGAGCTGTTCCAGAAGGCGTTGACGTCGTTGAGGCCGACGCGGATCGGGAACGCGGCGCCGCGGCCGTTGAAGCCGTTGCGGCCCAGCCAGTCCTTGAGCATGTTCCACTCGGTCTGCGCCGCGTACAGGGCGTCGACACAGGCGGTCTCGAGGTTGGTGCCCTGGCCGGTGCCCCAGGAGTCGGTGCTCTTGGTGTACGGCGAGCCGTTCTGGCCACCACACGACAGGCCGGAGCGGGTGGTGTCCCGCATGGTGTACGAGCTGCCGGACCCCGAGGTCTGGATGGTGACCGGGTTGCCGTTGTAGAAGCTGTTGCCCGTACCGGCGTGAACCTGGTCGTAGGAGTCCAGCACAGAGCCGTTGAGGGCGTCGACGAAAACGTGCAGGATGCTGGGCGCCTTCTCGGTGGCGCCGGTGACGACGACCTCCCATGCCAGCTTCGGCTGGGTGCCGGCGGCGTGCACCAGCAGGGTCGGGGTGCCGACGCTCTCCACCTTGGGAAGCCTCGCGCGGGCGGTGGCCGCCGCGGCAGAGGCCTTGACCTTGGCGGTGACGCCGACCTTGATCTCCGCGCGCTGTCCTGAGGCGACCTGGCCGAGCTGCTCGCCGGCGCGGTCGGTGGTCACGATCACGTCGCCGCCGTAGACCGGCAGCCCGCGGTAGGTGCGGGCGTAGGTCAGGTACTGCAGGCCATGGGCGCCGTCTATGGTCTTCGCCAGCTTGAACTCGTCCTGCGAGGTCTTGCGCAGCGCCTTGGACTCCGATACCAGCGCCTTGTCCGCGGTGGCGACCGCACGCTTGCGGCCTTCGGTGTTCGGTGGGGTGAAGGCCCGTTCGAGCTTCGCCGCGGCTCCCACGGGGGTGGGTTTAGCCGGTGCCGCGGCCTTCTCCGCGTAGGCGCCAGGCGCGTTCGCGAGCGTCGAGGCCGCCAGTGCAGCTGTCGCCAGTAGGGCGACGGCGCCTGTTTTGAGCTTGGATCTCACTCTGGATGACTCCTCTCACAAGTCCCCTGGGGGGAAGGGACTAAAGGAGCCGTGGCCGGCCAGGGCTGGACCAAAGGTGCCATTACTGAGTCCTGTCAGGAACCCTCCAGCTCTCCATAGCGCACTGCTATGGGGTGATCACGGTGGAAAGTGCAGCGGCTGTCCGTGTCGTTCGAGCCAGGACGCGTAGACCGGGATCTTCAACGCCTCACTCCAGTACCTGCGGATCGCGCTGCTGATCAGGGAGACCACGCTCTCGGCCAGCGGGCCGTGCCTGGTCCAGGCGATGATGTAGCGGAACAGCATCGGGGTGCCCACCAGCGGGCGGACCGCGATCCCGGGATGCGGCTGGTAGATCGCCTGGAACATTCCCACGCACCTGCCCGCCCTGATCAGGTCGTAGGCCAGGGCTGGGCTGACAGAGAAAGTCAATCTCGGCGCGAAGCCGTGCCTCCTGCAGGCGTCCCAGAAGTGCTCCCGATGGCCCATCTCCACCTGTGGGGGCATCGCCCAGTCCTCTTCGGCCAGATCCGCCAGGTCGATCTCCTCGCGATGGGCCAGCGGGTGGGACTCCGCGAGCCCCACGAAGATCGGCTCGATCACGGGGATCTCGTACACCACGCCGGGGGGCGGTATCAGCTCGTAGCCCGGATAGTCGCCCAGGACGGCCAGCTCGAGCCTGCCCGCCTCCATGAAGGAGTGCAGGGTGTCCATGGAGTCCTCGGTGCGGATGGTGAAGTCGACGCCGGGCACCAGGTCGTACATGCAGTTGCTGACATACCCCGCCAGTGACATCGGTGCGCAGCCCACCCGCACGAGAGCCTTGCCCGTGCCCCGTTCGACATAGTGGCGCGCGTCCCGCTGCAACGTGCCGAAGGCGTGAAGCAGCGAGCCGGAGCGCTCCAGGATCCATCCGCCGAGCGCTGTCGGGCGGCTGCCCTCGTGGGCCCGCTCGAACAGGCGTCCGCCGAGCATGCGCTCGATGCGCTGCAGCTGACCGGCCAGCGCGGGCTGTGACAGTCCGAGGGAGGAGGCTGCCTTGGAGATACTGCCGTGCTCGGCGATCGCATGGATAACCCGAAGATGGCGCATTTCCATGTCCATGCGGCGATGATAGGAAAAAACCCTATCTTTTTAGTGAAAATCCAATAGCGATTTCACAGGCTCCCAAGACTGTGCATGTCTTGCCGGGCCAAACGAGAGAGCGCTCACCCGGCACCGGGAAGCTCCCGCGTGACGTCGGCCAGCCTGGTGGGATTGAGCACGGACCAGAGCCCGGTGACGCGGTCCTCGACGATCTCCATCACGATGACTCCCGCGAGTCTCCCGTCGACGCGCACGACGAGGGCCGTCTGTCCGTTCGCCTCGGTGTGCCGTGTCTCGGCCGCGTCGCCGAACCTGCCGAGCACGCTCACGGCGTAGCGGGCGACCTCACGCCTGCCGGTCAAGGGGGTGACCACCTCGCCGCCGTCGGCCCACGCGACCACGTCGCGGGCGAGGATCCGCTTCACCTCGGCCAGGTCGCCCTCCGTCGCGGCCAACATGAAGCTGTCGGCGATCCATCGCCTGCGCGTGCCGGACTCCTCGAACGCGCAGGGCCCGCCGACGCGCTCTCTGCCCCGGCGGTGAAGCTGCCTGCAACCGGCCTCGGACAGATCAAGGACCTCGGCGATCTCACGGTAATCGTAGGAGAAGGCCTCCTTGAGCACGAAGACCGCCCGCTCAGCCGGCGTGAGCCTCTCCAGCGGCGCGTCGACCGTGGGGACCGCGACCACCCGCAGAGCTGAGTTCATGGGATCCGCCTTCCGGGACGAGATGGGATGACACTCACGACTCTCCCCCGCCAGGCGCCTGCGGTCAGTCACGACGGCACCGCTCTTGACAGGGGGGCCTGCACTACCATCCCCAGGCCCACTCCCAGGCGGACCTCCCCTCATCGCCACCGTGGCCACCGTGGCCAGGCCCCCTCACTGCGCCGCGGGGTACGGCGAGCCCTTCCCCCATCGCACCGTGCGCGTCGGCCAGGCACGGGGGCTCCGCGCGCCTGGCCGCTCCGGGCACCGCGGACGAGGTCGCCCGCTCGGCCCGCCTACGCGCGGGCCGGGCATCACACTTATCCGCGAAATAACTACGGAAAGTCGAACATCAAGCTGAAATATCCCACCGTAACCGACCGGCGCTATCACGCCCTCCCGGATTCACGTCGACACCGTTGTTCAAACCACCAAAGGAACGCCCACCGCCTCGGCCAGGTCCATGACCTTGTGGATTTTCTCGGCATGCGCCTCTCCGAACGTGCCTCCGAATATCCGGAAGTCGTGCGCGTAGACCATCACGTCGCGCCCGAAAACACGCCCCGAGCCCGCCACGACGCCGTCGGTGCGCGGGCGGCGGCGCTCCAGCCGGAAACGGGTCGCCCTGTGCCTGCAGAACGCCTCGACCTCGGCGAAGGAACCTCTGTCAAAAAAGGGCGTCGAGGCGCTCCCGAACCGTGAGCCCGCCCTTTGTGTGCTGCTTCGCGGTGGCCTCTGGGCCTGGTCACTGGTGAACGCTCTCTCCGACGACTTCCAGTTCGATGATCCGATAACGCGTCGCTTCCCTCGGTAGATCCGTCACCGGCCTCGGGCCGTTTCCAGTCCTTTGTTGAATATGCGCGCGATCTCCTCACCCGATTTACTGTCCGCACAACTCCATAAAGTGAAATACGGCGCCGCCGTCAGGGTAATCAGGAGAAACCAGTCCGCGACACCCCACAAAACCGGCGGGTGATCCACTATCTTCACCGACATCGCCGACTTCACCGGCCGCGTCGAGCAAGGCGACGACATCCGTGGGGCGCGACGCCGGTTCCCGCTAACGCGGGTGCCCCGCACGGAGCCAGCCGACATAGTCGGCGACCCCGAGGTCGAGGTCGTATTCGGGCACGTTCGACCGCGCGACGTGGGTCAAGGAGGACGGCCGACAACGGCAGGGCAGACGGTCCGGCGTGTCTCGCACGGTTACCCACCGGTTCCCGCGAAGATCACCAGTAGGTCACGTGACATGTGACGGATCGTCAATCGCGGACAGCCCGGACCGAGACCGGGTGCCGTGAGCCCACCGGCCGTGTGCCCGTGAGCCCACCGGAGGAATTCGATGAACCAGATCGCCGGGTGCGGTTTCGCCCTGCTGACCGGGATCACGGCCGTGACGGGCACGCCCACCACGGGCGCCTCCGCCTCGCCCCCCAAGGTCGCCTCCTCCATGGCCACCACCGCCTCCGCCACTTTGTCCGCTTCGGCTCCCCCGGCCTCGGCCGCCGCCGTCACGCCGACGACGACGTGCAGCGTCACCGGCCCGATCCAGGGCCTGAAAGTCAGGGCGTGCGTCGACGTCACCCGCAACCGGGTACGGATCTACGGGACTGTCGGCGCCCTCGGCATCTCGGAACCTCCCGGTGTCCCCAGGAACGTCCGCGCGACCGTTTCCGGGGAGATCGTCGGCGGCGCCTTCCTCGGTTCGAGGAGCCGGGCGCTGAGCATCTGGAATGACTCCTTCACGGTCGAGGGCACCACTGCGACCGTGACCTGCGGATCCACGGTGCGCGCCACGGTGGTGATCGAACCCGGCCCTCCCGGCCCCGGCGGCGGTGGGCCCCTACCCGGCCCGACGTCCGTCTCCGTTGACGTACCGGTCATCTACTGACCCGCCTCCCCGGTGCCCCGGCAGGCGGACCGGAGATGCTCCCTCGTGCCATGCCGAACACGTGGCCGGGCCTGGCCTCGGACACGCGTCCGCGCGGGCGCGATGCGGGCGCGTGCTCGCAGAGTACGGCTAACGCACGGCCAGGGAGATCGCGACGCCATGGGTGAGCGGGCCGTGTGTTCCGGTGATCCGGAGGGCGAAGGTTCCGCGCGGGGTCGAGGAGGTGGTGCGGACGGTCAGCCTGGAGGTTCCCGGCGCGCCCGCCGGGTTCGGTGAGAGGCTTACCATGGTCCCCATGGGAAGGCCGGTGACCTTGAGCGTCACGTTCCCGGCGAACCCCCCTGAGACCGGTAGGGAAACGGTCGAGACGGCCGATCCGCCGCGCGCGGCCGACAGGACGGGCGGGCTCACGGTGAGGGCGAAGTCGCCCGCGCCCACCACGAGGGTGACCTGGACCGAGTGGGTGAGCGGGCCGTCGCTGCCGGAGATCGTGAGCGGGTAGGCGCCGGGCGCCGTCCCTCCCGGGATGGAGACCGTCAGCCGTGAGCCGCCCGCCCCCGTGACCTCCGGAGGTTCCCAGGTCGCGTCGGCCCCGGGCGGGAGACCCCAGACCGAGAAGGCCACCGGCCCGGCGAACCCGTTCATGGCGCCGACCGTGACGGTGTAGCGGGCCGTGCCGCCGCCCGTGGTCACGAGACGCGATCCGGGGGTCGCGGCCACGGTGAAGTCCGGTGCGGTCGCCAGCCATCGGTGGGCGGCCAGGACGTCGAGCCGCCCGTACCCGCTCTCGTCGTCCTGGCCGGGCACCCCAAGGTCGAGCGCCCCGTGCAGCAACGCCGCCTCCTGACGCCCGGCGTCCAGGCCCGGGTAGGCGCCGAGGAGCAGCGCGAGAGCCCCCGCGACGTGCGGCGCGGCGAGAGAAGTGCCGGAGGCGGTGGTGTAGAGCCCGTACAGGTCGGTGGTCCTGACGTCGACGCCGGGCGCGACCATGCGGGGCGCGATCGCGCCCGCGCACGCGGAGGGCCCCCGGCCGCTCGACGGGTCGACGGCGTCCGCGGCATCGGTCGCGCCGACCGTGAACGCCTCCGGGTTGTCCGCGGGAGAACGGACCGAACCCGCCAGGGGCCCCTGGTTCCCCGCGGCGAAGACCGGCAGGATCCCCACCGCGCGCAGGGCCCCGAGGTCGGGCTGGAACTCGAGGTCGCACCCGCCCTCTCCGCCCGTCCACGAGTTGTTCACCACGTCGGGCGCGTCGTCGGTCTCCGGGTCGCCGTCGGGGTCGAGCAACCATTGCATGGCCAGATGGACACCGCTCAAGGTGGCCACGCCCCGGTCGTTGAAGATCTTCGCCGCGATCCACGTCGCGTCCGGCGCGACGCCGACGGCAGTGCCCCCCGCGTCCCCGCCGACCATGATGCCCATGGTCGCGGTGCCGTGGCCGCTGACGTCGACGGGGCCGCCCGGGTGCTCTCCGTTCGGGTCGTACCAGCTGTTCGCGCCCCCTCGGTAGCGGCTCGCGAGGTCGGGGTGGGTGACGTCGACGCCGGTGTCCAGGCTCGCCACGACCACCCCGCGTCCCCGATGCCCGAGGCTCCACAGGCCGGGGGCGTTGACGAGCGCGAGGTTGGGCTCGGCCTGTCCCGCCGACTTCACGAGACGAGGCGCCGGGACGGCGAGGTCGGGGCGAATCTCGCCGACCTCGGGCAGGGCGGCCAGCTCAGGCAGCGCGGAGGGCGCGGCGGTGACGGCGACCGCGTTGACGATCCAGAGCGGGCGCACGGCGGAGACGAGCCCTCTGGACCGCAGGGCCCGCAGGAGTTCGAGGAGTTCCCGCTGGCCCGCGCTCGCCCGGGCCCGCAGTTCCCGCTCCAGAGCCGCCCGCCGCAGGTCGTGGTCGGGCTCCCGCACCGAGCCCGGGTCCACCTGGTCGTCGAGCACCACGATGGCCCGGATCATGGGCTCGGGCCGTACGGCTCCCGCCTGGCCCGTGGCCGCCGCGACCGCCACGGCGAGACCCGCGACCGCGCCCTTCCACCTCATCCCACGCTCCAGGCGATGGGGACCTCGAACCGTTTCCCCCCTCGCAGGACGACCACCGTCAGCCGGGTCGAGGCCGCCGCTCCCAGCTCACCGGTACCCACGTAACGGCCGGGCTCGAGCTGCCGCAGCGGCGTACCGCCCGCGGGCGACTCCAGTACGACGGCGTCGATCGGCGCGGGCGGGGGACGGCGTGAGCTGGCGGCCGTAACGGTGAAGCCGTTCACTCCCGGCCGGTTCGGGGTGACCGAGACGGCGACGACCAGATCGTGCATGACCGCGCCTCGGGTCGCCGTCACCGGGACGGCGGGCGGCGGCGATGGCACGGGCCGTACGGACGAGGCGGGCGGCGTCGGCTGTGACCCGCCGCGCGCGAGCAGCGCGGCCCCGAGCAGGAGCACGGCTCCCGCGCAGGCGACCGAGACCGCCACGGGGTCGTGACCGGCCACGACCAGCCCGGGGAGGCGCGGCCTCGACACGAGGACGCGGCGCAGGAGCGCCATGATCGCGGCCAGCCCGGCGAGCAGGCACAGGCGCGCCCAGCCACGGGCCGTGGCCCGGTCCTCCATGCCGGGAGTGGGGGTCCCGGCCCGGTTCCCGGGGACGCCCGACGTGAAGGCGGAGGAGTTCCCGGGGACGTCCGAGGTAAGGGCGGCGGAGGAGTTCTCCGCGTCCCCGGGGGCGGCCGGGGCCGGCGTGGCGGGCGGGGAGCCGACGGCGAACGCCACCAGGCCTTCGGTCCGGTGGCCGTCCCCCTTGGTGAGGACCCGCCAGGCGATGCCGTACGCGCCGGTGGGAAGCTCGGGGAGCCGGAGGGTGAGCCTGGCCCCGGTCGCGGCGGAGACGGCGCCTTCCACGACGCGGCCGGAACGCTCGACGAGCCGGGCGTAGCTGAGCCCCGGCACGACCGTCTCGTTGAACGTCAGTGTGGCGACGCGCGGGGCCCGCGCCAGGACGGCCCCTCCCGCCGGATCCGAGCCGACGAGGACGCCGTGCGCCGAGGCGGGAGCGGCCAGCCAGACGACGGCGAGGACCGCGCAGCTGAGCGACGCCGCCAAGCGGGGTCCGGCACGCAGCGCCGCCCCGCGCAGAACGTCCGTCAGACGCGGGGCGCGGGGGGCCGCACCATCACGGCCCTCACGACACGGTGACATGCCGCACCTGCGCGTCGCCCAGCAGAACGGTGACCTTGCTTCCCGGACGCACCCAGTTGCCGGAGTTCTCGAAGACCAGGTAGTAGGTGACGGCGGGCTTCAGCTCCCCGGTGTGCGCGTGGCCCATGTAGAGCTGCCTGATCACCAGCCCCGAGTCCTCATCGACGACGAGGGGCGGGGTACGCGCCTGGTGCACGGCCTGCGCCTTGCCCGGGTCGACGACCTGGAACCTCACGTCGAGCAGCCCGCCCGCCCCACTCGCCGAGACCCGCACGAGCCGGATCCCGGCCCGGTCGGCGAGCAGGCCCGCGGGGATCACCGGACGGTCGAAGGCCGGTCCCGCGGTGGACGGGACGGCGGCCTCGGCGGCGGGCGAGGCGACCTCCCTGGCGGGCCGGGTGGCGGGCGGGGAGGCGGCGGAGGGGCGCATGGCGAAGGCCACCGCCGTCCCGCCGATCCCCACCACGGCGGCGAGGCCGAGCGCGACCGGCGCCCTCAGGCGCGCCCAGCGGCTCACGGCACCTCGATGAAGGTCAGCATCCCGCCGGGCGAGGCCGCGCCGTTGGTCAGGTGGAGCTGACGGTTGTAGAGCGCGAACCTGCTCCCCGAGGGCGGGATGGTCACGACGGCGTCCTCGGTGCCGCCCGCCGGGATGGTCTCCGCGGTGGCCTCGAACGGGTTGCCGAGCGGGCGCGCGTCCCGGGCGACCACCCGCTCGTAGAGGCCGAGCAGACGCATCGAGGTGTTGTCGAACCCGGCGTTGAGGTAGCGCAGCAGCACGGTTGTGCCCGGGGGGCCACCGTGGACGGGGTCGGTGCCCGGATAGGCCTTACCGTTGATCAGCCAGTACTTCGGCGCGTACCGGTAGAGGTCCGCGGTCGCGGGCGAGGCGTTGAACACCGGGTCGATCGCCGAGAGCACCAGCACCTCCTGCCGGTCGTAGGCGGTCGCAGCCGGGGCGTAGGCCCTGCCCGCCACGGCGGACCGCACGATCAGCGCGCCGTACAGCCCCATCGGAAGCTGCCGTTCCGTCCCCTGGTAGAGGTAGGTGCCCGGGGCGGAGGCGGTGAAGGTCGCGGTCGCGGTGGCGCCGGGGGCCGCGGTGACGCTCGCGCCCTGATCGAGGGAGAGCCCGGGCACCTCGAGCGAGACCGGCACCGTCAGGCCGTTGTGCACGACCAGGGAGACGTCGTCGCCCTCGTCGACCGAGATCACAGGCCCCGGCAGGGACGGTTTCGCGTCCGCGCAGGAACCTCCGGGAGCGGCCGCGGAGAAGCCCCAGATGTTCGCGAAGACCGAACCGGGCAGCGGCAACGTGCCCGCCGAGGCGCACAGGTCGATCGTGACACCGGCCGCCGCCGCGGACCGGCCGGGCAGGACGAGACACGCGGCGATCAGGACGAGCACGAGAGTTCTGCGCATCTGGGCCCTCACGGTGCGTCGTAGGTGAGTCGGAGCAGGTTGCCCTGCGTGAGGAAGCCGGTGGCCGTACCGGTGGTCAGCACGCGCACGCGTACCTTGCCCTGGTTGGCCCCCGTGCCCAGGAAGTCGGTCTGGGGGGCGGGCAGGGTCCGGGTGATCGTGGCGTCCGCGGTGCCGACGTCGGCCGCCGCGCCGAGCTGGACCCAGGCGCCGGTGGACCACTTCCAGGCCCACAGGGTGGTCGGCAGCGCGGCGGCCGAGTTGCGGCCGGTGTAGGTGACCGTGAGGCCGGTGGCGCCGGTCGGCACCCCGGCGAAGCCGCCGGACCAGTCGGCGGCCGGTGTCCCGGTGGCCGTCGAGTCGACCTGGTAGTACGCCGTGTCCGCCGTCGCCAGCGCGGCGACGGTCCCCGATCTCGGGGTTCCGGCGAGGATCGAGGAGCTCGCCGCGACGGCGGCGCACCCTCCGGGGGGATCGACCCGCAACAGGGTCGCCATGCCGCCGAACCCCGCGTCGAAGTTGGTGAACTCGTTCAGTGCGTGGCTGTGCCAGGGGAAGTACCACTCGCCGCAGACGTTCTGCGAGGCGGTGCCGACCGGCAGGGTGCCCTTCGCACCCAGATAGGCGCTGCCGCTCGACCAGGTGTCGCCGTCCTTGAAGGTCAGGTTGCGGTAGTCGGGCGACGCGACGGAGGCGGGCAGCGGGTTGCCCTGGCTGTCCCAGGAGTCCTGGTCCTTCCAGGTGAACAGGAAGTCCTGGGTTTGGCCGGAGGCGACGGTCCGGCCGAAGTGCTCTCCGGTGGCGTCGCCACCGTCGGGCGTGCGCAGCGGCCTGCCGTCCTGGGCGATCTGCCGCACGTGGTTGCCGTGCGGGTGGAAGGGGTGGTTGAGCGCGCCGACGTTCGCCATCCGGATCAGCGCGGGCAGCGGGTTTCCCGTCGCGTCGTACGATTTGACCCGGACCAGCGCCCCGTACGGCTGGGCGGGCAGCCACGAGACCCCGTTGTTCTGGAGCGTGTCGGGGAACTGCCTGCCGTTGATCGCGAAGTAGCGGTTGCGCAGCGTGGTGAAGTCGTAGGTTCCGCCCGTCTCGACCGCGTGGTGCAGGTCGGGGTCGATGTCGCTGAGCAGCATCAGGTACTCCCGCTTCGGGTCGAACCTGGTGGCCGCGTCGTAGGCGTAGTCGGGGTGCCCGGCGGGGCGCACGACAAGCGCGCCATACAGCCCCATTTCAACCTGTTTGGAGGGGTCGCTGCCACTCTCGTAGACGTAGGTGCCGGGCCTGCCCGCGGTGAAGGTGTAGGTCGCGTCGCCACCGGCGGGGGCCTCCTTGGCCAGGAGTCCCGGGGCGCCGGTTCCGCCGACGGCGAGCTGGCCGGGGAAGACGATCGAGACCGGCTCGGCGAGGTCGTTGTGGAGGCGGACGGTGACCTCGTCGCCCTGCTCGACGCACAATACGGGGCCGGGACTCTGGAACCCGCCCTGGGCCGGGGCGTAACTCCACATGAGGACGCTGTTGCCGTCGGGCGTCTCGATGTATCCGCTCCTGGCGGTCAGGTCGAACGAGGGGCCGCCGGTGCAGACGAGGCCCTGTTTCGGCGCCGCCGCCTGCGCCCGCGCCACGGGCGCGGGCAGCGGCACCAGCGCCATGGCCACGACCATTGCGCCGACCAGGGCGATCAGCTTACGCATACGTCTCCCCAACCACGCTCTGGGACGGCAGCGGCGAACCCCGGTAAACCCTGACCTCGGTCGCCATGCCGCCGAGACCGGGAGCACCGTGGTTCGACAGCCGCCGGAAGTCCCGGTTCTTGAACAGGTAGGTGTTGTAGGAACCGCGGGCGTCGGTGGACACCCTGGCCGATGGGTTGAACGGCGGCGCGGTGAACAGCACGTCCCGTGCCTCCCCCGGGCCGATGTAGAGGGTGCCTGCCGGGTAGGAGGTGTCGGCTCCCGAAGGGGAGCGGCGCAGAGTGGCGTCCTCGCCGACCACCTTCATCGGGATCCCGGGCAGTTGCATCGCGTGCTGCTCGTAGCCCAGGTTGGCCAGCCTGAGCAGGGCCCGGTCCCCGGGATTGACCTGGACGAGCGAGGAGACCGGCTGCCCGGGCAGTGACGGGTGGCCGTTGGGCAGGACCGTCTGGGGGTAGACCCTGCCGTTCAGCGTGTAGTACTGCGGGTCGTAGTCGGTGAAGACGAACTCCTGGATCTGCTCGTCCGCGTCGTGCTCGCGCTCCTCGATCTCGTTGAGCAGGATCGCGAAGTGCCGGTCGTAGGCCGTGGAGCCGTCTCCGTCGTTGTAGGCGTAGGTGGTGCTCCTGCGCAGCGGGTCGAGGGCCGTGCTGCCGTCCTGGGCGGGCCGGACGAACACGATGCCGGTCATGCCCATCTGCACGTGCTCGACGTCCTCGAAGTGGCAGTGGTACATGTACGTGCCCGGGTCGTGCGGCCGGTAGAAGTAGGTGAACTGCCGCTCGATCGGCACCGAGACCGACACCTCGGGCACACCGTCGAAAACGGTCGCCGGGGTGCGGAAGCCGTGCCAGTGGATGGTGTGGGAGTCGACGAGGTCGGGCCTGCCGACCAGTCCGAGGTTGGTCAGCGTGATGTAGGCGTCCCGGTCCTGCCCGAGGTCCAGGACGGGCGCGACGTGCTGCGCCTTGCCCTTGTAGGCCGCGGTCAGCTCCGCGATCGACATCGCCGGGGGAACCGCGAGGAACCCGAAGATGTACACCGGGGCCCTGCCGGGGATCGTGATGTATCCGTCGGTGCCCGCGAGCGCGATCCGCGTGGCCGGGCCGGGCACCGCTCGCGCCGTGCCCTCCACCGTGCCTTCCACCGTGCCTTCCATCGTGCCCTCCGCCGTACCCTCCAGCGCCTGCCCGCCGACGACCAGCCCGGCGGCCAGGGCTCCCGCCTTGAGAAGGTCCCTGCGTCTCATGGTCATCGCACCTCGTCCGCGCCGAGATCGAATGGGGTGGGGCCCGCTCCCCGTGGCCGGGGCTGGCCGTCGTAGTCGGTCGCCGGGGCGCCGACGGCGGCGGGGGTCCGCGGTGCCGGGTAGGTGGAGTACGGCGCTCCCCTGTTGATCGCGGGTGAGGTGGCCGTCAGGTGGTAGTCGCCGGTGAGCCCGACGGGCGGATCCTGCCCGGTGATCGTGACGGAGGCCGTCTGCGGGTCGAGCCGTGATCCGGCGACCGTCAGTTCCACGGTGAACGGCTGGACGAACTGCGGGTTCTGCCCGAAGACGTTGCCCTGGCCCGCCGGGAGCGGGTGGTCCGTCCCGTCGGAGCCGCGGATCAGGTTGGCCGTCAGCGACGAGTAGCGCGGGGTGAAGGTGTCCGCGCCGCCGGTGGTGCCGTGCACCTCCAGGTCGATGGGGCCGTGTGAGACGAGTGTCGCGCCCGGCCCGGGATGGCTGAGGGTGAACGCCTCGTTCTGCCAGAAGATGTTGTCGAACAGCGCCACGGGGTTGGCGAAGGCGGGCGACCCGGGGGGCAGGGTCGCCTGGAAGAGCGGGTCGTTGGCCTCGGCCGCCAGGCCCGCGGAGTGCGGGGTTTCGTCGCACGTCTCGCACGAGGCGGTCGAGACGTTGTTGGCCACGGTGTTGCTGACGATCGCCACGTTCGCGGAGTCGTCCATCATGATCCCGCCGCCGAGGTCGGCTGCGCCGTTGTCCACGATCATGTTGTTGCGGACGTTGACGCGGGCGGTGTGCGCGTTCTCGATGAAGAGGCCGCCGCCGTCGTCGCCGGAGTAGTTGCTCTGGATCAGGTTGCGGTCGACATCCACGCTGCCGGAGCCGTCGCCGAGCGGGGTGGTGCCGTCGGGCAGCGGGCGCGGGAACTCCTGCGCGACGCTGATTCCGGCCCCTGAGTCAACCGAGTCGTTGTAGTAGACCTGGTTGTCGTGGATGGAGCCGCCGGGTGACAGGCCCCAGTGGGAGATGCCCGCGCCGTACTCGACTCCGAAGTTGCCGCAGACGATGCTCCTGGCCACCTCGTAACCGTCGGAGCCGCGGAAGATGCCGATCCCGCCGGAGCGGGCGAGGCCGCCGCTGCCGAGGACCCTGTCGTTGAGGATCTTCACTCCGGTGTTGTGGCTGTCGGTGTACGGCTGGCCGAGGCCGATGCCACCGGCGAACAGGCCGCCGTCACTCTCGAAGATGTCATTGGTGATCTGCAGGTTGGCCGCGTAGGCCTGGAGCTGGACTCCACCGGCTCCCTGGCCCTGGCCCGTGGTGATGCCGAGGCCGTCGACGCGGGCTGCCAGCGGGCCCGCGGGGAACGCCGTGGTGGTCTTGGCCGCGACCGTGATGCCAGCTCCCTCCAGGACGGGGTGGTCGGCGTCGACCCCGGCCAGTGTTCCGGCCGCCGTCAGCGCCGCCGTCCAGGTGGGCTTGTTGTCGTGGAAGAACCGGCCGTCGACGACGGTGCCCTGGATGCCGGCGCGCGGGTCCTCTGGTGCGCGCTCGAGCAGCTCGCGGGCGCCGACGAGACCGCCGGGGCCGAGTCCCTGCAGGAGGACGGGCTTCCACATGAGCACGTTCTCGTGGTAGACGCCGGGCTTGAGCACCAGCAGGCTGCCCGGGGCCGCGGCGTTGACCGCGTTCTGGATCGCGCCCGCGGTGGTGGGCGGGGCCACGTCGACGATCGGCGGCTGGTAGTTCACCCCGCCCGCGTTGCCCCGTACGTGGAAGGTGAGCCCGTTGATCGAGGAGACGCCCGCCGCGGTGCGGACCGCCAGCTGTTTCGGGCCAGGGCGTATCTGCGCGGGCGTGACACCGACCGACGGGACGCTGATCACGATCTGACGGTCGCCCCAGCTGACGATTCCGCCGTTGGCGGTGGTCAGGGTGCGGCTCTGGGGCGCCGCCTGATCACCCAGCACCACGCTGCCCGCCGCGGTCCCGAAGAAGTCGCCCTGGATGGTGATCCGACGTTCCGCCGCCGGGTCACCCGCCGTCGTGTACGGCCTGGAGACCTCCAGTACCTCGGGGGTGTTCACCGGAAGCTCACACGCCGTTCCTGAGATCGGGTCCAGCGGGGTGTCGAGCTGGTCGGTCTGTCCGGGCCACACGTCCCAGGCGAAGGACGCGGTCAGGTAGTTGGGGTTGAAGGTGGGGTTCGGGTGGGCCTTGTCTCCCGGGTCGTTGACGACCACGACGTACATGCCGGGACAGGTCCCCTGCGGGATCGGGCAGTTGTAGGTCTCGGTCGACGGCAGCAGCGCCTCGTAGCCGCCGTTCTCGCTGGTGTTCACCGTGGTGATCAGGCGCCAGTTGTAGTCGCGGACACCGATGGGGATGTTGCCGATCGCGCGGGGCTCGCCGTACCAGATGGACTTGGGGTCGCGGTCGAAGTAGATGTCGTCGGAGACGAGGCCGACGATGCGTCCCGGCTCCGCCACGTCGGGCCCGTTCCTGAAGTTGGTCATCAGGTGGAAGTCAGCGTTGGCGTTCTGGTTGTTCTGCAGCACGACCAGGCGTTTGTCGCACAGCGGCCTTGAGGGGCTCGGCTCGACGCCGTGGTACGGGCTGCGCGGGGTCAGCGTCGACTGGTCGATGACGTGCTGGTCCCCGGCGCAGACAGGGGGCGGGATGGCGGGGGTGAACCGGTTCCCGAGGTCGACGTTGACGTCCTCCTCGCGGACCGGGCGGTACAGGCATCCGTTCCCGCCGGGGCCGCTGACGTACTTCTGGCCGGCGGGGTTGCACGGCCGGGGGTCCTGCGGGTCGGCGGGCATCACCGCGTGGGTGATGTAGGTGCCCGCGACCAGCGGGACCGGCGCGCTGCCGTCGCCACAGACGCTCTCGCCGTCGGCGTCGAAGTGGCCGAAGCCACCCGCCGTGGCCGGGCAGTAGTCGGCGAAGGCGTAGCCGCCGTCGAAGGCGGCGTCCTTGGTCTCGTTTCCGGTGGACGGCACCTCGACGCACCTGGGGCCGATCAGCGGGTTGAGCTGAGCGCTGATGTCGTCGCCCTTGTGGTCGAGGACGTCGCAGCCGGTCGAGGGTTTCCAGTGGTCGGTGACGTACTCGTTGAGCACGACGTCGTCCGCGGTGCCCGGCTGCCCGTCGGATCCCGGCCCCTCAAGCCTCACGGTCACACCGGGGATGCCGGGCTCGTAGTTCTCGTGGGCCTGCATGCGGGCGTCGAACTCGTTGCGGGTCGTGGCGAAGTAGGTGATGCCGATGATCTGTCCTGGCTTGTTGCCGTACTGGTACTTGCCCCAGTCGACCTCGCTCCTGTGCCCCTCGATGACGAGCTGGTTGGTGAGCAGCCCGCCGCCCTCGTCGGTCGGCACGTGAGCCGCCCGCGCCGGGTCGTACTCGCTGCGGACCGAGGCGCCCGTGGTGCCGAAGCGGGCGAATCCCACCTCGCCGATGAACCACTTGCCGAGGGGCCCGCCCTCGGCGTTGGTGTACTCGTAGCGGCCCTGCGCGTCGGTGAACGTCGAGTCCTTGATCGACCCGTCCCGCCAGCGCTGGTCGACGTCCGTGTTGGGGATCGCGGGCTCGCAGGTGGCCTCGTCGTTGGTGTCGGCGCAGTCGCGGATGCCGTTGCCCTTGCTGCCCGCGGGCAGGGCGGTCCCGTCGGCTGCGACGCCGGTGTCCTGGTAGACGTGGCCGGACAGCCAGCCGAACCAGCGGGAGACTCCCACGTCGCCGAGGTCCACGTTCTGCCCTGCGGTCACCTCGACGGGCAGGAAGCGGATGATGTAGCTCAGCTGCTCGTCCCATATCGACAGGATGTAGGAGCCCGCGGGCACCTTCGGGACGGTGAAGTTCCCCTCGCCGTCGCCCTGGCCGACGTAGAGCGTGGTGTCGTTGGCGCTGCTGGTCAGGGCCACGTAGGGGTTCTCGACCGGCTCTGCGGTCTTCAGGACCTCGAACGGCGGCCAGGCCTTCCAGTTCCTGGCCGTGCCCCTGATCGACCCGGTGCCGGGGGTGGCGAAGTCGGTGGCCGTGCACACGAAGCCGAACCAGTACCCGGTGCGGCGGTCCGGCGGCTCCCACAACGACTCGCCCGGAGCGCCGGTGCCGTCACTGCCCTCCTCGACGCCCGCCTGGAGGGAGACTCCGCCGTCGATGGTCGTGGTCTGGGTCCACCTGCCGGATCCGTCCGCGCCGCAGCTGTCGGGGGGCACCACGTTGATGAAGTACGTCGCCGGGCCCAGGTCGTCTATCTGGACGAACCCATCCGAGGCGGTACGGCAGTCGCCGCCGCACAGCGGGCGGTTGTGGTAATCGACGGCGACCTGGGAGTTGGTCTGCTCCTTCAGCGTGACCTGGAAGCCGGGCAGTCCCGCCTCGCCGGTGTCGGGCGCGCCGTTGGCCCACTGGTTGTCGTTGAAGACGAACACCCGGATCTTGCCGAGCGGCAGCGGATGGGCGTCACTCGCCTCGGACAGGGCGATCGGTATCGTTCCCGCGTCCCTGGGCAGCGTGATGTGCCTGCCCCACATCTTGTGGTCGGCCGAGCGGACCGAGATGAGGTAGCGCCCGGCGGGCAGGTCGAGCGTGGCCCTGCTCTGGTCGCCCTCGGCGACGACGGGACTGTTGCTCTCGGTGGCCGCGACCCCCGTGCGCAGGGCGGGGTCCGGATCGCTGGGCACCCGCGTGTTGTCGACGTTGACGAGGTACTGGAACGCCGGCAGCGGATCGCCAGTGGCCAGGTCTCGGGCCTGGACGGTGATCGAACTCTCCTGCGCGGCCGCCGGCGGCGCCAAGGCGGGCGAAGAGAGCATGGCGGCCACGAGGGTGACCACGACCCCCCACGGGGTGAACCTGGATCTACGACGACGCATGCCCGGATCATGGGCCGCCACACCCGACGATGACCATATTTCATGACACGCTTGTCATCTACCTGTCATCTCGCCCGCCCGGTAGGGGCGGTGTCGGGGCAGGCGAGGCCGTACCGGTGAGGAACCTCAGGTCGTCATCCGCGTCGCCGGGACCGGCAGGCCCTCCGCCGCGTTTCCCGACGACTCGGGAATCCACAGGGCCACCGTGGTTCCCGCGCCCGGCTCTCCGGTCACGACGAGCCCGCCGCCCCAGCCCTCGACGACGGCGCGCGCGATGGCCAGGCCGAGGCCACTGCCGGTCGTGGTCCGGGTGAGCCGGACGGCACCGGAGGTCAGGGCTCGCGCCTGCTCCACGGTGACGCCGATCCCGGAGTCGGCCACCTCGACCACCCAGGCACCCGGCCTGGTGTAACCGGTCACCTCGATCCGGTCGCCGGGGTCGGTGAACTTGACCGCGTTCTCCAGCAGGCAGTCGAGCGCGGCCTCGAGACGCTCGGCGTTCACCGGCATCAGGCCGACGCAGGAGCGCACCGACCACGAGCGGGGCGCGGCGGGCTCCCAGCGCCGCACGATCCTGGACAGCTCGGCGTCCACGTCCCTGACGTGCCGCGGGTAGGGGTCGTCCACCTGCATCAGCGTGATCAGCCGCTGGCTGATCCCGGCCAGCTTGTCGAGCTCCTCGATGACGATGGCCAGGTCCTCCTGGGCCGCGGGCTCCACGGTGTTCCTGACCAGTTCCACGTAACCGCGGGCGACGGTGATCGGCGTGCGGAGCTCGTGGGAGGCGAACCTGACGAACAGCTGTCGCCGTTCCGCGCCGCGCCGCTCCGCATCCGCCAGTCTCGCCACCTGGGCGAGCGCCTGCTGCCTGCGGTAGACGTGCCAGACCATGACCGCGAAGAGCATCGACATCAGCGGGACCTCCGTGGTCTCCTCCCAGCCGATCTCGCCGAGTTCGGCGTGGTGGGCGAGCACGTAGCCGGTGCTCACCGTCACCGCCGCCAGCGTCATGAGCATGGCGAAGGGCCGCCAGACGGTGAAGCCGTAGACGAGTGAGAGACCGATCCACACCAGGTGGAACGGGATCGTCTCGCTGCCCGGCAGGAGGTACATCATCACGATGCCGACCAGCGCGCTCACCGACCAGGCCGCGATCAGCAGGTGACTAGTCCTCGACGAATCGGTAGCCGACATGGCGCACCGCTTCCACCCGTTGGGGACCGTCGAGCTTGGTGCGCAGCCGCCGTACGCAGACGTCCACGACGTTGCTGCGGGGATCGAAGGTCAGCCCCCACACGTCGGCGAGCAGCTCGGCGCGGCTGCACACCTGCCCGGCCCGCCGCATGAGGTGCTGCAGCAGGAGAAACTCGCGAAAGGGCAGTTCCGTCTGCCGTCCCGCGATCACGACCCTGCGCAGGCGCAGGTCGAGACGGACGGGCCCGGCTTCAAGCCACCGCGTGGCCGCGCCCGGCGCCTGCCCGCGCAGCCGGGTGTGGACCCGGGCGATCAGCTCGGCGACCGCGAACGGCTTGCCGAGGAAGTCGGCGGCGCCCGCTTCCAGGCAGGCAACCCGGACACCGACGTCCGACAGGGCGGACAGGACCAGGACGCGCTGCTCGGGACGGGCCTCGACGAGCTGTTCGAGCACCTGGTCGCCGCCGAGCCCGGGGAGCATGAGGTCCAGCACGACCAGGTCGAAGTCGCGGGCGAGCGCCGCCTGGAGCCCCTCGCTCCCGGTCGCCGCCGTGTCCACGGCATGGCCGTCATCTCGCAGCACACGAGCGACGAGCCTCGCGATCCTGTCATCGTCCTCGACGACCAACACCCGTCCCACCGGCGCTCCTCTCGCTCACGTGCGTGGATCACTGGCCACCTGAGCACGAGGATCACACAGCGATGCTGACAAGTCACGCCTACTTCTCAGATGACGAGATGTCATGGGATGGGCGGCCGGGTCACGGTGACGCCACCGCCTGCCCGTGGGGGTCAGCGGGATGACGCCTCGCGCCTCAGGAGGAGCCGCGCGGGTCAGCCGTTGAGCAGGCCGTTCCTGACGTGGCGCAGGTCGTCGAAGGCGGACAGGTCGGGCACGGTCCAGCCGTTCAGGTCGTACTCCCCCAGGCACTCGTCGGCGAACGCCTTGTAGGCGTCGAGCTGCCCTGAGGCGCGCTGCCCGAGCAGCAGCTCGACTCGGGTGTTCTCGTGGTTTCCCGCGTAGTTGAGCTCGTACAGCTCATGCCTGCCGCCGAACTCGGTGCCGACCGTGTCCCACAGCAGCTTCATGAGTTTGACCCGCTCGACGGCGCCGGCGCCGTTCGACCCGCGGAGGTACTTGTCAAGGTAGGGGCGGAGGTCCGGGTTCTTGAAGTCGTCGGCGCTGGAGTTAACGTAGATCAGCCCGCTGGCGACGTCCTTCAGCACGATCTCCCTGATCCTGGGGTAGCCGACCTGCATGAACCATCGGTAGGCCATGCCGTACTGGGGGTTGGGCAGCACCGCGCCGTTGCGCCACGGGACGGGGTTGCGCGCCGCGGCGTCGGAGAGGGCCCAGAAGAGGTTTCGCCAGGCCAGGACCTCGCCCATCCTGCTCTGCACGCCCCGGAAGTCCCCGGTGCCGGTGAGATCCAGTGCCTTGGCCAGCAGGCCCGCGATGAACTCCAGCTTCACCGCCAGGCGGGTGCATCCGTGGAAGGTGAACCGCTCGATGAACCCGGAGTGCCCGGTGAACATCTGGACCTTGCCGACGTCGCCGTAGACGAAGACGTTCTCCCAGGGGATGAGGACCTTGTCCAGCACGAGGATGGTGTCGTTCTCGTCCAGCCGTGAGGAGAGCGGGTAGTCGAACGGGCTGCCCATCACCGCGGCCGACGCGGAGTAGGACGGGCGGCAGATCAGCTTCATCCCCCGCGCGCCCATCGGCACGGTGGCCACCAGCGCGAACTCCCGCTTCTTGATGGGCAGGCCGTAGTGGGCGATGAAGTTGTAGTGGGTGAGCGCGGATCCGGTGGCGACGACCTTGGCCCCGCTGACGACGAGCCCCGCCCCGGTCTCCCGCTCGACGTGGACGAAGACGTCCTCGACCTCGTCCGGCGGCCGGTTGCGGTCGACGGGAGGGTGGACGATCGCGTGGTTCCAGTACAGGACCTTCTCCTGCGACTCCCGGTACCAGCGGCGCGCATTGTCGGCGAAGGGCCCGTAGAAGTCGGCGTTCGCACCGAGCGTTCCGAGGAACGACGCCTTGTAGTCGGGGCTGCGTCCCATCCAGCCGTAGCTCATCCGCGCCCACGCCGCGATGGCCCTCTGGTCCGCGACGAGGTCCTCGGCGCTGTGCGGCGTGGTGAAGAACCTGTGGGTGTACCCGTCGCTCCCGGTGTCGGTCGGCGCGGTCAGGACGTCTCGTCTGTCCGGGTCGTGCAACGCGTCGTAGAGCCGCGCCGTCATCCGGATGGGATTACGGAAGGCCGGATGGGTCGTGGGGTCCTTGACGCGCTCGCCGTAGACGTAGATCTCACGGTCGTCGCGCAGGCTCTCGATGTATTCGTCACCGGTCAGCGGGCGCGTCCTCGGCCGTGCTCCGGCCGGGCCCGCCGCGGCCTCCCATGGGTCGCCCGCCGGGTCTCTCTCCTCGTCTCGCACCCCAACTCCTCCATGCACCGGTGGCTGTCGAGCGCTCTCGCAGGGAGACGAGCCCGCTGCGGACCTCAATGGTCGCACCCGGAAACCGGGGTGGCTTCTCCCAGGTTGCCGCGTTCCCGGCCGTGCGGGCGGGACTGCGCAATCCGAAAGATGCGAGGTCCGGGCCCCGGATGGGACGGTCGAGGAGTGAGCACCGGCGGCGGTCAGCGCCATTGCCGGTGGGGTGACAGACCGTCCGGCGCCGGTACGGCGTGCGGGGCCGCCGGGGAGAAGGCGGACGGCACCGTCCGAGCCCCGCTGCTTCCCCGTCGAACCGCAGAGACTCCCGGGCCCGGTTCCCGGAGACCTCCAGAGAAAGGGAAGATCATGACCACCACCAGCCCCTCATCGACCGCCGCGAGCCCCTCGGAGGCCGACAAGGCCGCCGTCGTGGCCATTCCCCAGCGCATCGTCGCGGCCTGGGCCGAGCACGACGCCCAGGCCTTCGCCGACGTCTTCACCGAGGACGGGAGCCTGATCCTGCCCGGCCTCTACCACAGGAGCCGTGCGGAGATCCGCTCGTTCATGGCGGCGGCGTTCGAGGGTCCTTTCAAGGACACCCGGGTGACCGGGCAGCCCGTCGACATCAGGTTCCTCGGTGGCGAGACCGGAGTGCTGATCACCCAGGGCGGGGTGCTCGCGCCCGGCGAGACCGAGGTCTCGCCGGAGCGGGCCATCCGGGCCTCCTGGCTGGTCGTGAAGAGGGACGGCCAGTGGCGGCTCGCCGCCTACCAGAACACCCCCGTCAACACCCCCGTCAGCCAGGCCTGACCCGGACGGG